>JAQICJ010000306.1 GCA_027858615.1 Deltaproteobacteria bacterium | reverse complement strand
CTTGAATACAACTACGGATAAAATCTTTCTAAGCGAGTGAAAGAAAAGGAAGATCGAATTGGACTAAGGCAGATACAACAGAGTTTGAAACTAAAAAAAAAAAGATCTTATTGCATAATCTTTTTCTTTGTTTCATCATTGCCAGAATTGAAAATTGCTTCAATCCTGGTTTGATTCAAATACTCCGCAAGTTGGTTTTTCAATACCGGATTATGTCTGGGATTTCAATATAGTTGTCAGAAATCTGCCATATACTATCGAGGCTGGATTGAAGAGCAAAATTGAAGAGCAAAGTAGTAAACAACTTCAAAAATAAGGATATTTCATGAAAATAGACAGACATTTCAGTACATCCGGAAAAAGTTCTTATGATCAAGTAGATTGGCAAAAACGTGATGCCAAACTTGTGGGTAAGGATGGCCAAGTAATTTTCAACCAAAAAGAGGTGGAAGTGCCTTCCAATTGGTCGGATAATGCTTTTACCATTGCTGTTCAAAAATATTTCAGGGGAAATCTTGGTTCTGCAGAACGAGAAAATTCAGTGAGAAACATGATTGAACGAGTAGTTTCCACAATTGCGGACTGGGGTGTGAAAGACGGCTATTTTAATGAAGAAGAAAAAGAAATTTTTGCCGAGGAAATGAGATGGCTCATCGTTAAGCAGTATGGAGCCTTTAACAGTCCCGTCTGGTTTAATGTGGGAGTGGAAGACAATCCCCAGTGCAGTGCCTGTTTTATTCTCGAAGTCAAAGATAACCTCGAATCAATCCTGGAGTTGGCTCGTACTGAAGCCATGATTTTCAAAGGAGGTTCCGGAAGTGGAATCAATTTTTCAACTCTGCGTTCCTCCGATGAAAAATTGGCCGGAGGTGGCAAAGCTTCCGGACCTGTATCTTTCATGAAGGGGTTTGATGCTTTTGCCGGGGTTATAAAAAGCGGAGGCAAAACAAGAAGAGCTGCCAAAATGGTCATTTTAGATGATGATCATCCTGATCTCGAAGAATTTATCTCCTCAAAAATGAAAGAAGAAGACAAAGCTCGAGCTTTGGTGCGAGAAGGATATGACGGTTCTTTTGATGGAGAAGCCTATTCTTCGGTTTATTTTCAGAATGCCAACCATTCTATTCGAGTTTCAGATGAATTCATGGAAGCGGTTGTCAATGACGACCACTGGGAATTGCAAGGAGTTGTTGATTCTGCAGTGAATCGCAAAGTCAGAGCTAGAAATATCTGGAAACAGATTGCTCATGCTGCTCATGCCTGTGGAGATCCCGGCTTGCAATTCGATACCACCATTAATTCCTGGCATACCTGTATTGATTCCGGACGTATCAATGCTTCCAACCCCTGCAGTGAATTTATGTTTCTCGATAATTCCGCTTGTAATCTGGCATCCCTGAATCTCAAAAAATTTCTCAAGGAAGATCTGAGTTTTGATTTGGAAGGATTTGTCAAAGCGGTGAAAATTTTTATCCTGGCCATGGATATCATTGTGGACAATGCTTCTTATCCCACCCGGTCTATAGGTGAAAACAGCCGTAAATACAGACCTCTTGGCATAGGTTATACCAATCTTGGTGGTTTGCTCATGAGTTTGGGACTGGCCTACGATTCAGACAAGGGCAGGGAACTGGCTGCTTTGATTACTTCGTTGATGACAGGTTCGGCTTTTCTTCAGAGTACTGAAGTTGCAAGAGAAAAAGGTGTTTTCTCAGAATTTGAATTGAACAAGGATTCTTTTGACAAGGTGATAAGCAAGCATATTCAAGCCCACGAACAGATTAAATCAAAGAGTTGGAAAGAGATTGACGATTATGCCAGAAAAATTTGGCAGGAAACCGAATCTATTGGTCAGAACAACGGATACAGAAATTCACAGATCAGTCTTCTGGCTCCAACCGGAACCATAGGTTTTCTCATGGATTCAGATTCCACTGGGATTGAACCTCTCGTGGCTCTGGTGATCTACAAGCAACTGGTTGGAGGAGGTGCTTTCAAACTTGTTTCCAGTTCGGTCAAACCCGCTTTGGAAAATCTCAACTACAAAGAAGACGAAATTAGAAAAATACTGGAATACCTCAAAGAAAACAGCACCATCGAAGGATGCGAACTGGTTAAGGATGAACATCTCGATGTTTTTGATACAGCTTTGCGGCCTGTAGGAGGAACCCGTACAATTTCCTATCTTTCCCATCTCAAAATGATGGCCAGTGTTCAGCCCTTCCTTTCCGGAGCAATTTCCAAAACAGTCAATCTTCCCCATGATATAACTCCCGGGGAAATTGAAGATATTTACATCCAGGCCTGGAAAATGGGACTCAAATCAGTTGCTATCTATCGAGAAGGAAGCAAAGGAACCGAACCCCTCAGTACAAGTGACAGCAGTGTAGATTCTGAATCATTTCCCGGCAAAGATGAGGATTCAGGACAATTGATGCGTCGACATCTGCCCGAAGAGCGTCTTTCCATAACTCATAAATTTGAGGTTGCGGGACACGAAGGATATTTGACGGTTGGTTATTTCCAGGATGGCAAGCCCGGGGAAGTTTTCATCGCCATGGCCAAGGAAGGTTCCACAATTTCCGGACTCATGGACGCCTTTGCCATAGCTATCAGTCTTTCTTTACAGCATGGAGTTCCCCTTGAGCTTCTCTGTGACAAATATATGCATTCCAGGTTTGAGCCTTCAGGAATTACGGCTAATGCTGAAATTCCGGTGGCTTCCTCCCTGGTAGACTATATCTTTCGCTGGTTATATCTCCACCACATTGATGGAGTCAACAAA
Organism: Deltaproteobacteria bacterium; assembly: GCA_027858615.1. Taxonomy (GTDB): domain Bacteria; phylum Myxococcota_A; class Polyangia; order HGW-17; family HGW-17; genus JAQICJ01. The sequence goes on along the minus strand of JAQICJ010000306.1, from coordinate 18,924 downwards.
ACCATTGCTGGTATGAACGGCAATTCAATCAGTGCAGAAAAAAGTGAAGAATATGACAATCTCAGAGAAGAAAAAGTTAACCGAAATCAACAGATAGGAGATCTGGTTTCTTCACCTGATGCACCAATTTGTCCCGATTGCGGTTTTGTTATGGTACGTAACGGATCTTGTTATAAATGTATGAATTGCGGTTCATCTTCCGGTTGCAGTTGATTTTGAAGTAATGATTACTACCAATTCCCTGAGTGCAGTTCAAGACCAGGTGTCTCTGACTCTTGTCATAGGCAATTTTGACGGTGTTCATGCCGGTCATTCTCACCTGCTCAAATTTGCTGTTAATCTTGGCTTAATGACCGGAGTATTTACTTTTGAGCCACATCCTGTTTCAATTCTCTTTCCCCACAATAAACTGGAAATTCTGACAACCAGACAACAAAAAAACAGGATTTTTCAAAAATATGGTCTTGAATTTACTGTTTATTATCCTTTTATCAGAGAATTTGCTGATTCTCCCCCGGAAGAATTTGCTAAACTTCTCGCCAAAAAAAAGAATCTGAAATACGTTGTTGTGGGGGAAGATTTCCATTTTGGACGCAATCGTTCTGGCAATCCTGAATTATTGCAGGATTTGCTGCATGAGTATGGTATACAACTTATAGTTTTTCCTGTTCACTGTTGCAACAGCAGTAAAATCAGTTCTTCTGCAATTCGTCGGCTGATTAAAGACGGAAAAATAGTTCAGGCCAACAAGATGTTGGGAAGAAACTATTCAATTCAGGGTAAGGTTGTATCAGGTCAAGGAATTGGCAAAACCCTGGGTTTTCCTACGGCAAATATCGAGAGTATTCAGTTGTATCCCGGCTCAGGAGTTTATTCCGGGGAAATTAAAATTGAGGGAGATAAACCCCACCAGGCTGTAATAAGCATAGGACGCAAAGAAACTTTTGGTTGCAGCAATGCGGAAATTATGGAAGTTCATGTTCTTGATTTTGAAAAAAATCTATATAATCATGAAGTTGAAGTTTGTTTTGTGACCAGAATCAGGGATCAGCAGAAGTTTTCTTCTCCGGAAGAATTGAAAGCTCAGATCAAAAGAGATCTGAAATCATTATAAATATATAAATAAACAAACTGACTCAAAGCAGGATAGTATGTCTGACTGGAAAGAAAAAATCCTCAAAAAGGCCAAGGCTATTTCCGATGGTGTTCCTGATGTTCAAAACGGAGATCGCAAATTTGAATTAAAAGAATTGCCTTCAGTATTTCAAAATGAAGCAATGGCTGCTATTTTGAAAAAACAAGGACATCACGATTATGCCAAGCAAATTTTCACAGATAATTCTCAACATCTGGTGCAGGGTATATTAAAAAGTAAAAAAATGGGGACTTTGTCTTATCAGTTGAAGATCAAAAAACCAGATAAAGATGATTTTTACCTGGAACTCAACCGAGAATCCAATAAGATGAAATTATGCTGGTCAATAGGATCTTCTTTTCAGAAGCTCTTCGATATCCAGCCTGAAAGTTCCTTGATTTTACTCTTGTCATTTGTTATTTCAACTTCATTACAGGAGTTTCCTGTTACCATACCTTCCACTGCTCTGGCCGGCGAGTTTGTACTATCTGATCCGGCTTTCACTTTTAGAGCAGCATTAATGTTGAAAAATACTGATGCAAAGATTAAACTACTATTCAGTGATTTTTGTGTTTGATTACTGTCCTTCCCTTTTTGTGTTTGATTACTGTCCTACCCTTTTAAGGTTATATTCAAATGAAACTATCTTTTTATTCTGCCCTTTTTTGCTTTTTTCTTCTAATCGGTTCCAGTTGTACCGATACAAAAACTACAAAATTTCCCCGTTCTTTTTACAAAATCAAAAAGATACCCTGGGGATATGTCAGTTATTTCAAGCAATCTCGAGTTGTTAAAGCAATAGCTGTTACCGAAAAGGATGTATGGGTTGGCACTAGTGGTGGCTTGCAGCATTTCAACTACAAAGGCGAGGGATACTATCTTATTACCAGTCAGGATGGTTTGCCTTCCAATCAGATCAATGCACTTTCCTGGCATAAGAATGTTCTTTGGGTAGGTACATCCAAAGGTTTGGCTCAGTATTCCGAAGGAGCCTGGCAAAATCAGGAAATTGGAATTACCGGTGAAATCAGAGCTTTGGAGGGAGAAAAATCAAGTATCTGGGTTGGAACTGACAGAGGATTGGTAGCAATTACTTTTGGACGCTCCCTGGTTTATAAAAAAGGCATTTCAGTCAAATTTATTGAAAAAAAAGATGAAGGTGGTGTCTGGGTGGGCACAAAAGACCATGGATTGCTTGTTTGTGGTAAGGGAAACTGTAAAACTTACAAATCCAAAATCAAAACAGTTTTCTCCATGCAGAAAATGGGAGATTTCATCTGGATAAGTGGTAAAGATAAAAACAATAATAATCTTCTGCTTTTCAACAATGGCGACACTAATTATTATTATAAATTATCTAATCCTGTTAATTGGTTGCAGGTATATAAAAATGAAACAATGATCTACTCAGGCAAAACAATATCCAACCTGGTTTCCTGTAATGAAGCGGGCAAAAAAGGAAAGAAACTTAATTTCTTTGGTTCCGAGGCTCCTTGTTTTCGCAGAGTCCCCGTATCAACAAATTTCCCTCCCGGCATGACAATCGTTCATCGCAAAAACAACTATCTTTGGGTGGGGACTGATACCATGGGATTATTAAGATTTGATGGCAGGTTAATCAAGTATTTTAGTTCCAACAACCTAGTCAATAAAACTGCAGATTCCTTTACCATAAGTTGTGAAAACCAGAATAAAAACTGCTATTTTGCCGCAGGCAACAACAGTTTTGCCTTCAATGACAAGAATGGTTTCCAATTAATGGAGCAAAAACACATAGGCTGGCATTTTATTTATTTTTTAAATGATTTCAAAGGTAAAATTGTAGCTGTTGGCAAAAACAGTCGGGGAGCTCTTCATTTCTTTCACAAAGTTGGCAATTCCTGGGAAAAAATGATGAAAAAATATCCACTTACCACCGAAATGCCTGAAGTTTACATGAATTTCAGTTATTTCACCAAAGATTATATTTCCTGGATTGGATTGGGAAACAAAGACAATGCTGTTGGAGTTTTTGTCTTCAACTTTAAAAACAAGCAAATCTATCCTCCCATCAATTATGAAACAAAAGAAGGAAAAGAACTTCAAATCCCGGCTTCTTCCCGAAAAATGTCAATGCGTTTCGGCCATCGTTATCTAGCCAGCAATCAAGGTGTTGTTCATCTGTGGAGAGTTGGAAAGAAAAAACTGATAGAAATTACCGATGACACCAATGGTCTCAACAGTAATGTTGTCAATGATGTTGTTTTTGATAAAAATGGAAAACTCTGGGTGGGAACAGATCTGGGATTGTGCGAAAAAGATGGTAATTTCTGGAAGTGTGGCGAAAAATCTATTCTGCCAGAAGCCGGGGAAATCCTGGGAATGGCTTATGATGATATCAATGATATCGTCTATGTGGCCAACCGCAGTTTTATCTACAAAATCAAAAATGGTAAAGTCCATAAACTCGATGCTCTGGGCAATCTTCTGGAAAAAAGAATAGAAAGTATAAAGCTCGACAGGGGCAACAGGTTATGGGTTCTCCATTCCGGTGGAATTTCCGTTATCTATCTGTCCAAATAAATTTTTTCGATTACCCAAGAAACAGAATCTTTTGTTATTCCTGAAACGGGAACCTGATACTAAATTCAGTTTTATTTGCAAAGTTAAAAAGAAGTGGCAATATAGGGGCATACAATCCGGGATGACTTTGGTGACAGGAGTCGAATCCCAATTTTACGCTGGAGTCAAGATTTGAAAAACTTTTTTTTAATACAACTTGTTCTGGTTCAGTTTATTTTTGCAAACCAGGGTTGGAGCAATAAAAAGAAATTTCAAAAAGCCACAAAACCAAAATCTGCAATTTCCCAAAAAAAAGATGTCAAACCCAGGGTTGAACCAGGAGTGCTTCCTTTGCTGGGAGCAGTATTACCAGGAATTATTTATCCTGCCGGTCATCTGGTTATGGGTGATTTCAGCGGTCATAAAAAAATAATTGCTGTCAAGGGTACCGGATTGTTATTTTTAATTGGCGGTGCACTTCCCATCTTTCTCACCAATGCTTCTCCCAAAGTTATCCATTTGCCTGTTTATTCACTGCTTGCCGGTTTTGGTCTGTTCACTGGAGCTACTTTGGCAGATATTTACGGGAGTGTTTTTGCCGGAAATCCTTTGGGAAAACCTGAATATATCCCTGATTCTTATCAACTGAAACTAGGTCATATCTACCTTAAGGACTACCATCTGGCTGCAGATAATTTTTTAATGGCAGCAGGGCGGATCAATTTTGGCAGATTTCAAATAAGAAGCACCTTCAGCAAAGCTATACCCCATAATACAAACTGGCTGGAAAGTCGTTTCTCCTGGCGTTTTTGGGGGCCATTGGAAAAAATTAAAACTGTCAGTGGATCTTTTTTGGATCTGGCAACTGGTATTTATTACAAGCATTTCGGAGAAGAAAAATTCACTAATCTGGGGTTGGAATTGCTGGTTGTTCTGCGTTATGACCTAATCAGGTTCCACCAAACTCTCAGGGGTGCTTTTGTTCAATATGAAGGTGGACTTTTATATCGCCTTACTGGTTATGAAGCAGTTGTTGATGATGTTTTCAGTGACAGTGAATTCATGCCCCTTTCCAGATTGACCTTCGGTTTGTATCTGGGTAGAGGTGTTACCAGAGGAGAGTTGGCTCTTTACTATGACCACCGGCATGACAATGAATTAGCTGGAACTTCCCTGGGCTCCATGGGAGATGGAGTTATTGGCCATTTCGGGCTAAAGGCTTTTTATTATTTCACCGAAAATTGGGGATGTGGTTTGGATCTGGCAGCAGGTTCGGTATACAGATCCTTGTTTTCTTTGAGCTACAGAGGAAAAAAATGAGAACTGATCACCGCTTATTATTGGTATCATTATTAACTTTATTTTCCGCCTGTCTGCGTCCGGCTCGGGAAAGAGCCGAACTAGATAACAAAGTGGGCAAATATGAAACTGAAGAAATCAAAATAAATGTTTCTCAAGGCTTGGCGGCTGTTCACAATTTGGAAAAGTCGAAATTTAAATTCTGGCTCCAGGCTCCTGAAATAGAATTCACCTTTGAGAATACAGGTTCAGTTGAGCTTGATTTAGAAGTTCAACTTCATAATACCCTTCCTGAAATAGAAGTTGAGTGTATTGACGAAAACATTGAAGCATGTGTTGTCCAATTGGAAAACACTTCTGTTCTTACTCGTAAACTGCTCAGATTGACTTTGCCAGTTGGCAGTAAATACAATCTGCATCTCAAAGCCACTGATACATCGTCATCTGTATTTAAAATTGCCCTTCTTAGTGATATTCAGGAAGAATTGCCCCGGGTTTTGGATATCATCAACAAAATGAATGAGCCCGAAGATGTACTTTTTGCTATCAGTGCCGGGGATCTTACCGATAACGGCATCAAAGAGCAGATTGTTAAATTCCAAGACAGTTTTGAAGCTCTCAATTATCCTTTTTATTCAACTCCGGGAAATCATGATGTTGGAATGGCTTCTTCCCGTATCTGGCATGAAATGTTTGGCCGTAATTCCTTCAGTTTTGTTTTTTCTGATACCCGCTTTACTTTTGTAGATTCAGCTAATGCCACAGTTGATCCGCTGGTTCACGATCAACTTGATAAATGGCTGGAGCTGGGTAAAGATCAGGTTCACCTTTTCATAACCCACATACCCCTGGTTGATCCCGACGGTTTTCGCAACGGTTCTTTTCGTTCCCGCAATGAATCTGCCAAGATATTGTCCAAACTTGCTGCTTATAAAGTAGATCTTACCCTGTACGGGCATATTCACAGTCTGTATCATTATGAAAATGCTGGAATTGAAGCCTATATTTCCGGAGGGGGTGGAGGTTGGCCGGAAAAACTTGATGATATTGGACGTCATTTCCTGCTCATTACTATTGATCCTTCCCGAGGGATAGAAAAAGTTGAAACAATCAGAGTTGATTGAAGTTGAAAAGGAAACCTGCAAAAAGCAAAGAGTTGGATAACTAACTTTTTTAAATTGAAAAATCTGGTATAATTACACTCAAAATTTGTTTTTTACTATGGATTAATTGCAAAATATTTGTTTTTATTAATTTGCAATATCCCCTGGGATTGTCAATCCAGCCATTAACGAGGTAAATAAATGCGTAAAACAAGCATTATTTCTTTTGCTTTAGTATTGTTCATGAGTTTTTCAGTTGATTCTTGGGCTCAGGATGCTCCCCAACCTGATCAACTTGATATCAATACACTTCGTTCACCTTTAGGTAAGGGACCTTTGCTCTATACAGATACTCTTATCATGCCCAACCATCTGGAATATGGTGCCCAGATGCTATTCGGGTTTGCTTTGAATCCCTTTGTTATTTACAATATGGATGGTGATAATCTTGGAGATGAAAGAGCCAAAGTTGTATCCATGCTGGGAATGGCTCAATTGGGCGGTTATATTGGCCTTTTCGACAAATATCTTCTGGGGCTTTCTATTCCGGTAGGTTTTGTCAGTGGTAATGAAATCAATGACGAAGGAGAAGAAGTCGATTCTCTCTCACCTATGGCCTGGGGGGATCTTACCTTGCAAGCCAGAGCCATGATTTACAAGATCAATAAAATCAAATTGGGAGCCTCATTGCTGGTATCAGCTCCCACCGGCAAATTCAGCGAAAATTTCACAGGGGAATATTGGCCTGCAATCACTGCCAAAGCGGTAGCCAGCTGGCAAAGCAATAAAATTATGGTAGCTGCCAACCTCGGTTTTCTCTACCGGCTCAAAAATTCAGAAACAGAGTTTTTTGACAGTACTTTCAAATTGGGCAACCAGTTTGTATATGGTTTGGGAGCAGCCTACGAAGTTATAGAAGATCTCAACATCACAGCAGAACTTTATGGTCGCAGTGGATTGTCCAGTGCAGTTCATGATCACAATCTCGAAGGTGGTCTGGGTATCGATTATAATCTGGGCAAGGGTCTGCATGTTCAATTTGGAGCAAATGCTGGTATCCTCGCAGGAATTGGCACTCCACTTGCCCGTATTCTGGTCGGGATCAAATGGACTCCCTCCTTTAAAGATTCAGATGGTGACGGTGTTATTGACGAAGAAGACAAATGCCCCCTCATCAAAGAAGATATCGACGGCTTTGAAGATACAGATGGCTGTCCCGACAACGACAATGACAACGATGGCATCCCTGATGAAGAAGACAAATGCAAGGGGACCGACAAAGACAAAGCCAATAATTTCCACGATGCAGCCGAAGACTTCGACAATTATAAAGACGATGACGGTTGTGCCGAACACGATAATGATGGTGACGGCATACCCGATGCCAGGGACAATTGTCCTAATGATAAAGGAACCAAAGCAACCAAGGGTTGTCCCGCCAAAATGGTCGATACTGACAACGACGGTGTTTCCGACGACAAGGATAAATGTCCCAAGACTCCTGGTTCCGAAGCTTCTGCCGGCTGTCCTCCCGAAAAATATGATTCTGACAAAGATGGACTGGTTGATGCCGAGGATAAATGTCCTAAAAAGCCAGGACCCAAAGAAGCCCCCTACAAAGGTTGTCCCAAATCGATGTTTGATTCAGATGAAGATGGTGTTACCGATGATCTGGACAAATGTTCAGCAAAAAAAGAAACTATCAATGGCAACAAAGATTTCGATGGTTGTCCCGACAAAGGTGATCCCTGGTTCAAGGTCAAACGAATCAAAATTGCCGGCATGAAGCGATATGCAGTCTGGATTAAGTTCCCTTCCAGGAAACACGAATGGTTCCAGGGCAAATACGGTCGCAAGGATGTTCTTACTAAAGAAGGCAAAACTGCCCTCGATCAGATTGTCCTCTTCCTGAAAGCCAAAAGGGCCATTCCCAAATTGCAGGTAATGGTTTTTACCGACACCCTTGTTTCTTCCGAAAAGGCGGTCAAGATTACCAAGGCCCAAGTCAAGGCAATCAAAAAACACGCAACTTCCAGAAATCTCAAGCAAGAACGTCTTTCCATTCAGGCTATGGGTAATGCAATGCCGGTTTATAAAGGACGAACTACCTGGAAACATCGCCGCAATCGTCGTGTTATCTTTATAATTCCCGAGTAATTATCCACATTATGAAAAAAATCCTGGTCATAGACGACGAAAAAAATATCAGAACTACGCTTAAACTGGTACTTGAAGGGGAAGGGTATCAACTCTATCTGGCCGAAACAGGTGCGAAGGGTTTGAAAATCATCAAGGATACAGGGGTTTCCCTGGTTTTGCTCGACCTCAAACTCAAGGGAACCAGTGGCTTTGATATTCTCAAAAAGCTTAAAACCTTCAAAAATCCTCCGGCAGTAGTTGTTATTTCCGGACAGGCAAGTACTACTGAAGCCATGAAAACCATCAAGGAAGGGGCCTTTGATTTTCTGGAAAAACCCCTTGATCGTTCCCGAATTCTGGCCACGGTAGACAATGCTTTGCGTCATCATTCCATCTTCAACGAAGACAATGATTTTGCTTCCAAATACAGTTATAAATTTGAGATGATTGGAGAAAGTCCTCCCATGCTCAAATTGTTTCAGCAGATTCAGAAAATTGCCCCCACTAGAGGGAGGGTTCTGATCACAGGCGAAAGTGGCACCGGCAAAGAATTAATTGCCCGTGCCATTCACAAAAACAGTTCCCTTGCTGCCAATCCCTTTATCAAAATAAATTGTGCAGCTATTCCGGCAGAGTTAATTGAAAGTGAGCTTTTCGGCCATGAAAAAGGAGCATTTACTGGAGCTTCTTCCCGTAAAAGCGGATTGTTTGAACAAGCACACAATGGCACAATATTTCTGGATGAAATAGCCGACATGAGCCTGAATGCTCAAGCCAAAGTCTTGAGAGTTCTGCAATCGGGAGAATTTGTCAGAGTTGGCGGAGAAAATCCTGTCAAGGTGGAAGTAAGAGTTATTGCGGCTACCAATCGGGATCTTGAAAAAATGGTCCAGGAAGAAAAATTCAGAGAAGACCTTTATTTCCGCCTCAGTGTACTCCCCATCAAAGTTCCCCACTTACGCAAGCGAAAAGAAGATATTCCTCTGCTGGTAAATGGTTTTATCAAACAATTCTGTAATGAATACGGTCTCAAAGAAAAGATGGTTGACAGCAAGGTTATTGAAATTCTTCAACAACAAAATTGGCCCGGCAATATCAGAGAATTGAAAAATCAAGTGGAAAGAATGGTTATTCTAAGTTCCGACATTATCGGAGTAAAAGATCTGCCCATAGATCTGGTTGGTTCTGGACTGCCCAGTTTTGAACTCAACAAATTTTCCCACCTCACTCTCAAAAAATTCATGCGCAAAATGGAAAGTTCATTTATTAAAATGAAACTTGAGGAACATGATTGGAATATCACTAAAACAGCCAGCATCTTGGATATAGAAAGAACCAATCTCCACAAGAAAATAAATTCCCTGGAAATTGAACGCGATAAATAAATGATTTATTCAATCCTGTTATTAATTGCAGCCCAGTTTTTTCTGTCACCACCACAGCAATCCTCTGATGATATTTTTAATGATGCAGCACAAAAAATGTTAAATGGTCGCCAAGGTGCGGCAATTACAGCGTTCAAAACCCATGCTTACAGATTTCCCAAGCATAAAAAAGCCGTTTGGAGTAATTGGTACATGGCCCTTTTATATGAAGATAAGGGTGATTATCTTGCAGCCAATGCAACTTGGCAACGACTCCTTGAAAAATATCCTGATTTTATTTTTTACCGCAAGGTAAGGGCCAGACAGAAGTTCCTGTTATCAGGCATAAACTCCGGTAGTCCCATCATTATGCGTAAATGGACTAAATTGTTCGAAGTCAAAAAGCTCGATAGTCAATGGGAACAAAAAGCTCTCGAATTTCTTGAAAGATTTCCCAATTTCAGTTGGGATTTCAAATTGCGCCTGAAATTGGCCGGTTATTACCTCAATACGGGTAAACCTCAAAAATCAGCCCGCCAGTTAAAAATTATCCAACAAAATATTGACCGGGATAATCGTTTTTATCCCCTGGTCAAAAATTCTCTTGTTGCTATTTACCTCAATGAAAACAAACAGCAAAAATTGGCCAAACTGGCTGAAATCGAAAATGATCCCCAACTCAAAAATCTGATTTCTCAAATGGAACTGATTTCTCAAATTCATTTTTGGTTTTTATTGGCAGCCATTGCTCTTTTGATTTTTCACCTTTTCCCCATTACTGCAAAACGCCAGATAAAATATCTTTATCTTGCTCTGCTGGGTTTGATTTTTTCCATAGTCCCCGGGTCCTTTCAATTTCTGGCTGTAATCATGATCTACCTCGGAGTTTTTCTTTATCTCAGTCGCACCGACAATAAATTGAGGAACAAAAAAATCATCCAATATTCCGCTTGGGTTTTTCTGGGGATTTTTCTGCCGTTTCATGCTCTCATGGTTACCGACAATTTTCCCTGGCTCCTTTTGTTGAAATAAATTCGCCATTCACCGGGTTGGTTTAAATCTGATACATGAGTAAATTGCACAAAAACCTGGCCACAAATCTATTTTTTTTGTTTGTAATTTAACTTATTGACACCATTCACAAGTTTACTGGTGGACCCAGTTTTCCTTTTGAAAGGAATTGAGATATATAATTTCATTAATGGTTGATTTTATGTTATTAACCGCCTGTATCCATTTGCCGGTTGCAGGAAGTCAATTTTGTACCACCCCTGTTTGGCAAAAAAGAATTCTATTATGTTTCCATTTCAAAATGGGGCTTGATCACAATTATATACCATTCCCTGTTGGAAACTGTTTTTGGAGGAGACCTTGCTTTTTCAAGATATTATATTGGAGTTAACAAAATATTGGACCGATTACGGTGCTGTTTTATGGCAGCCCAGCGATATGGAAACCGGTGCCGGCACTTTCAATCCCGCAACTTTTCTCATGTCTCTCGGACCTGAACCCTGGAAAGCCTGCTATGTGGAGCCTTCTCGTAGACCAACTGATGGACGTTATGGCGAAAATCCCAATCGACTGGGACGCTATTACCAATATCAGGTTATTTTAAAACCCAATCCGGATAATTCTCAGGATCTTTATCTGGGTTCTCTGAAAAAACTGGGCATTAATCCCTTGGAACACGATATTCGTTTTGTTGAAGACGACTGGAAATCACCCACTCTCGGAGCTTGGGGTCTGGGCTGGGAAGTCTGGGCTGATGGGATGGAAATTACCCAATTTACCTATTTTCAGCAGATGGGAGGATTCGATTGCAAACCTGTTTCTGTCGAGCTCACCTATGGACTGGAAAGAATCGCCATGTTCTTGCAGGATGTTGATTCTGTCTATGATCTGCAATGGGCTCCAGGGGTTAAATATGGTGATATACATCAGCGAGATGAACTGGAACTTTCAACCTACAGTTTTGAACTGGCAGATATCGATTTCCATTTTCAACTCTTTGACAATTATGAAAAAGAATCTCTGAAAGCTTTGGACAGAGATCTGGCCTTACCCGGCTATGAAGCCTGTCTCAAATGCTCCCATATTTTCAATATTCTAGATGCCAGAGGAGCAATCAGTACCACAGAAAGACAGCGCTATATTCTGAGGGTCAGAACTCTGGCCCAAAAAGCAGCCGAAGTTTTCCTGAAAATAAGAGAGCAGCAGGGATACCCCCTTTTGAAGGAGGAAAGTCAATGACTCGAAGATTTTTATTGGAAATATTGTGTGAAGAGATTCCGGTAGTTGAGCAAAAAGTTTTTTTAACAGAAGCTCCGGCGCTTATGAATAAGCTTTTTGCTGATCTCAGGATTGAACATTCTCCCTTTGAATTTGAAACTACTCCCCGGCGGCTGGTGGTGACTGCCCAGAAAATGGCTCTCAACCAAGATGATCTGGAAGAAGAAATTTCCGGACCTCCCCTATCCATAGCTTATAAAGATGGTAAACCCACCAGGGCTGCAACCGGTTTTTGCCGGAAATTCGGGGTGGAGCTTGAACAATTGCATGAAATTGAAAAAAAAGGTAAAAAATATGTGGCTCTCAATAAATTTGAAAAAGGGAAGCCCTCTTTGCAAGTAATACCAGATGTTTTAAGCAAATTTATTTCTGCTCTTCCCTTTAGAAAATCTATGCACTGGGGAGTGGAAAAATACACTTTTACTCGTCCGATCAAAGGTTTTTGCGCTCTTCTCGGCGATAAAACTTTGAAATTTGAATCCCACGGGGTTGAATCTGACAGAACACTTACCGGTCACCGTTTTTTATCTCCGGAAATTGCTTATCTTGAAAACAGCGAAGATTACGAAGCTGTCCTTCAGAAAAAACATGTTCTGGTTAATACTGCCAAACGGAAGACTCTTATCGAAAAAGAGCTGGATAAATTGGCTCAGTTCAATGAAATTGAATTGATTGAAGATCCTGAACTTCTTGATGAGGTTGCCCTGCTGATTGAAGAACCCACAGTCTGCCTTGGAACTTTCGATCCCGACTATCTTGAAGTTCCTAACGAAGTAATTCTTAGTGCCATGCGCAAACACCAGCGTTATTTTGCTTTTACCAGAGAGGGTAAATTGGCACCTCGTTTTGCCACGGTTCTGGGAACCAGAATAAATGATCCTCAGAAAGCTAGAGAGGGCAATGAAAAAGTTTTGTCAGCCAGGCTTTCCGATGCCCGTTTCTTTTTCCGTGAGGACAAAAAGAGAAAACTTGATTCTCACCGCAGCCATTTGGAAAAGATGATTTACCACAAGAAACTAGGTTCATTATGGGATAAGGTGGAGCGGATAATCAATCTCAGCGAGTATTTCAGTTCATTGACCGGTTCTTCAACAGAATTGGCCAATCGGGCTGCATTTTTATGCAAACTGGATCTTGATACTCTCATGGTGCAGGAATTTCCTGATCTGCAGGGAATAATGGGTTCCTATTATGCCCAGGCTCAGTCAGAAGACAAAGAAGTTGCTCAGGCAATCAAAGAACATTATTTCCCTCGTTTTGCCACAGATACTCTTCCTGTTTCAGGTACGGGTATTTGTCTGGCTTTGGCTGACAGACTTGATACAATTGCCGGTGGAGTTGCCGCCGGTCTTAAACCAACCGGGAGCAGAGATCCATTTGCTTTAAGAAGATCAGCCCTTGGTTTTTGGAAAATAGTTCTGGCAGAAAAGATAGAGCTTTCTCTGGATACAATTATCCGGAAGGCCGTGGGTAATCTTCCCCTCAAAGTTTCTGAATCCGAGATCAAGGATTTCATGCTCGATCGACTCAGGACTCTTTTCAACGAATTGGCTCCCAGAGAAATGATTGAAGCTGTTTTGAGCGTCCAGAACAATGAAGTATACGATGCAAAAATCAGAATTGATGCTCTTTTGGAATTGTCAGAGTCAAAAGATTTCCAGAAACTGGTTCAACTTTTCAAGAGAGTAAATATTCTCAAAAAGGCTGAACATATACCCGAATCAGTCAATCCCCAACTTCTCGAAGAAGATGTCGAAAAAAATCTTTATGATAAACTTGTTGAAGTTGAAAATAAGGTTGATAAACTCTTGGAAAAGAAAGAATATTCTCAAATATTGAACACTTTTATTCCTTTGTGGAAATATGTGGATATTTTCTTTGACGACAGCAAAGGAGTGAGGGTGTTGTGCGACAACCGCAAACTGCAGGAAAATCGAGTGGCAATAATTGCTTTTCTTGATAATCTTCTTGGTAAAGTTGCCGATTTCAAACTTCTGGCAGGACTCAAATGAGGAATTTGCTCAATTATACAGGAATACTGATTTTACTTGGCGGCTTGGGCCTTATGTTTTATTCGGGGTTGAAGCTCTGGGATTTGTATAAGTTGGAAAATCTTTCCTTCAATTTACTGAATCCCGCCTATTGGCTTCTGATTCCTGATGATTTTCTTGGCGGGTTCACTCCCCAGGGAAAATTAACCGGCTATTTTGCCGGGGGATTTGTAATTCTTTTTATTGGAAAACATCTGCAGAATCTTTCAGTCAGAATGGATTAAATACATGATCTTAAAAAAACTACCCCTTCTTGTTTTGATGCTGTTTTTATATACAGCCTGTGCCGAGGAGCTGCCCGGAATCGATCCCCCCAAGGACGAATTCTTTTTTCCCACGGGAATCAAACTCTCTTTGGATAAGAAAACTCTTTTTGTAACCAATGGTAATTCGGATTTGAAATATAATGGTTCAACCTTGATGGCTCTCGATTTCGAAAAGGTGATTACCAGGATGACCAATCCCGGTAATCAGGCCAATTGTTACCAGGATCCGCAGAATTTTGATGAATATATCTGTGAGCTTGACGATGATATTATTCAGACAACCAAATGGCTTGATTCTTATGCCGGAAATATGGTTTTTTTCCCGGCTCCCGAAGACAGTGAAGTTGATTACCGAATAATGGTTTCGGTGAGAGGCGGACCCCATCTTACCTGGCTTGATATTCACCAGGATCAGGAGGGTAAGGTCACCTGTCTTGATTGCGGTAAAGGCTGTTCAACCGGTTTCCCCAATAAATGCAGTAAAAACAACAAAATAACAATTGAGGACGGACTGGCCTCCGATCCTTTTCTGCTGAAGCATGATCCTGTGTATGGCTATATTATTTCAACCCATCTCGGAACAGGAGATCTCACTGTAGTTGATGTGTTTTCAGAACCTCCGGGAGTTTCCCAATTGAACAAGGGTATCATGAGCAGAGTTTCCGGTTATTCCGGCTCTTACGGTATAGCTTCTTACACAGAGGATAAACCCTATTATCTGGTTTCTAACTCCTTTTTTTCCGAAATAGTTCTTTTAACCTGGCAATTTTCTCCTTGGGATAACCTCGATTATCTCATTCCGGTAAAAAGATATTTTCTTCAGGTTCCCATGGGACCTCTTGAATCGGGACCAGCCCTTCGTGATCTGGCTCTTTCGAGTGATGGGAAAAAACTCTATGTTCTCACCAAAACTCCTGCAATGCTGCTTACCCTTGATATGAAAAAGGGTGAAGACAATATCCCCACTTTAGAAGTGCTAAATCAGGTAGAATTACCCATTAATCCGAGTTTGCTCAAAGTTGACAATTCTGTTGCCGGTTATGATCTTGTCTATGTAAGTAATTTTTCCTCGGGTAGATTAACAGTGGTAGAGCCGCAATTTGATGGAGTTATCACTCGATTGAACATAGGTTCTGGACCGCATGAGTTTATTTTTGTTGATGAACCTGAGTTTAATGGAATAATATCTGTAAATTACGGGGAATCAACTCTTTCGTTTCTTAAATTTGAAAACGGAAACTATAAAAGAATTGGTCGTCTGGGCAAACCATCATCTATCAGTTCTCAGTGATGGCAAAAGGCAACAATGGTTCTTTTCAGGGTTTTTTTCTGGATATTTCTGTCATGGGTCAGGTTTTTCAAACCAGAATATTCAAACTCAGATTTTGATCTTAGGCTAATTTATCTTTTTCTTTGTAAGTTTTATGATTCACGAATTATCTTGATCTGCAACGTAGATCTTACTGGATATATATTATGAAAAAACTTTTTTCTATATTTTTTATTTCTTTGCTGGCTTCCAATTTTGGTTGTGAAGATGATGTCATGGACTCACCGAGCAGAATCCTGGAAAGACCCACAACTATGCAGTTTTTTTGTGTAGATGAAGAAGCGGGTAATATCCTGGTAAGTGCTTCCCAATGTGCTTCTGAACCAGATTCTTACAAAAAATATGCTCTGGTGCTTTCCACTGCCAAGGGTGAACTGGCTGTTGTTGATTTGGACAATAAAAGAATTCTTGATCTGGATGAAAATACCCCCGGCTATAATCTTTTTCCCGTCAATTTTCCGGCGGTAGATTTGCTTGTTGATCTGGATCGGGAGATGATTCATGTTCTGAATTCCCGCAAAGCTGCCATTACTTCTTTATCCCTGGCTGAACTGCTTAAAGATATTCAGGGAAACGAAAATCAACTTCAACTTGAGAAAAAACTTATCC
Source organism: Deltaproteobacteria bacterium (assembly GCA_027858615.1). Lineage (GTDB taxonomy): Bacteria > Myxococcota_A > Polyangia > HGW-17 > HGW-17 > JAQICJ01. The sequence goes on along the minus strand of JAQICJ010000306.1, from coordinate 2,798 downwards.
ATACTTCCGAAGGAAATATTGGAGCCAATCCCATTGATTTTCTGTTGCTGGAAGAAATTGGAAACTTTCTGGTTCTTTTCCCTCGTTGTGATCTCATTGCCAGAGTCGATGAAAACGGGTTGGTTCAACAGAGTTGGAAAACCGGAGATGGCACTTCTCTTCTGGTAGAAGCCGGTCCGGATCCCCGTTGTCCCCAGGATCCTCCTTTTGATGATGAAGCTGCTCCTCCTCTGGAACAAGCTGCTCCACTGGCAGGTCCTGTTGATATGGTCAAAGATGGTTCCAGCCTTTTTGTCGGTTACCAGAGTGTACAAGACGGAACCAAAGTTGAGCTTCTGCTCGATCTTACCCTTGATGCCACAGGCAATATTGCTTCAACTGCCAAAATCGAAACAGAGTCCGGTACTTATGGCTGGAAACGATTACGCCTCAGCCCGGAAACCAGGTGGGGGAAATTCCTCTACGGAATTACAGTCCGAGGAGATATCAGAGTTATCAGGCTCCGAGACAGGGTTGAATGTGACACCAATGTTGATTCGCTCTTCCTGCCTGTTCTCGGTGTTGATGATGAATTAAGGGGATGTGTTGCCAATGGTCTTTACCCTCGCAATTTTCTTACACAGACCCCCGGCATAGATTTGAGAAGAGGTTTGAAAGCTGTTGATATAACCTTTTTTGAAAAGGAACTTGAAGATGAATCCATAGACCTTAGTGATAAATCAACTTTTATTGGTATATTTGGTATAATCGTCAGCAGTGATGGCATGGCTTTTTCCTTGAATATTGATGAATATTTCAGTGATGATGTTTATAACCATCGCTATGGCACCGAGCTTGATAGAACTTGGCCTTCTGAGGTACTTGCCCACAGAATTCGTAACTATACCAATCTTGACAACAACAATTATGATACTTCAGGCAGGCCTCGTCTGAACGATGTTTTTACCTATTTTATCGATGGTTCTATTCATAATTTGGAAGAAGGGGAATATACCCTGGTTTCCAGAGATGGTTCCTCCTTGGAAAATATCCGGGATTATCTTGTTCAAAATGAAGCCTGGTCACTTAATTATCAGGGCAATATTGCCGGCAGTGAAAGATCCTGGGGAATTATTGAAGACGGCTCCGGAGTTTTAAATTTTTCAGACGCAGGAGGAAATTTTTGCGAGTTGGGAGTAAAACCCGGTGATGTTATCCATTTTAGAGGATGTATAGACAGTATTGATTGCCCCGACTTTTTTGTATGTGGACGCACTCCTCTGCAGAGTTTTGATTCCAATGGCCTGTGTTTTCCTGAAGAACATGTGGATGATTTCATCAACAGTTGCAGCCGTATTTTGGCTTCCGACCGCGAATACAAAATAACCAGCGTTCGCCAGGCCAGTCTTGAGCTTGATCTTAAATATCTTGAAGAAACTACCATCGATGGAACTGCCCAGTTGAAAAACTGTACCAAAGACAGTGAATGTTGGAATCTCGGAGTTTACAAGAGTGGAATCTGCCTCAAAGATGAAGGTTATTGTGCATCAGCCGCTCATCCGGCCAAGGATGCCCGCTGGTGTTACAATGGATTGCAGAATTATGAAATTCGGCTCGATGATCAATTTATGATGGAAGCCAGCCTTACCCGCTTTCAATCACCTTTTGCCACCGACTCTAATGGCAATTGCGTAGTCAAAGATGGGACACCCTTTGATTACAGAATTTCTGCCGGACCCGGTTTCAAGGAAACTCCGTTTTTTGATTTTTGGCTTAACGGAGATGAAACCCAACCAATCCCTTTCAGATATGAAATTATTTTTGCCATCAACGGCGGGTTCAATCAATTTCGCGGAGATCTTGGCATCAGGCTTCCTGCCTCTGCTGCCACCGGTCCCGACGGAAATGTCTATATTACAGATCAGGGAGATACCGGCAGCAATGGCAGAATTATCGGACAAATGGTAAAACTTGTTACCAAATATTTTTCCATGGATCTTGATTTCATAGTCAGATAGTTTTGTTGCAAGATCGATATTGACTGAAAAGTCTTTGTCTTAATTTTCTAGTATACTACGTAAAAACAAGGGGTTTCGCATTGTTGGACTTTGTTGAGTTTACTTTTTTTGCAAAAAAGAAGATAAAATTTGCAGGAAAATTAAATTTTATGTAGATATTTTTTTTAAAAATTCGAAAATAAGAATAAACCCTGACGGAAGACCAGATGGCAAAAAATCAAGGTGGTAATCCCACGGAAAAACCGACTGAAAAACGAAAAAAGCAGGCCTATAAAAAGGGTCAGGTTGCATATTCCACCAAATTTGCAGGAGTTATTCAATTAACAGGTTTTATGCTGCTTATTTTGTTTTTTTCAGGTTGGCTTGCCCACAAACTTGTAATTGTTGCTCAATACTCCTTTGCTGGAAGGATTTCTTTTTCTCAAAGTCTTCTGTTTGGATTGTCGAGTTTGATGGAATTGTTTATTCCCCTGGGTTTGTTTTTGCTGGTGTTCTCTTTGGCCGGAGGGATTGCTCAGGTTGGATTCAGATTTAATTACCATATGTTGATGCCCAAATTATCAAATATTTCACCCAAAGAAGGTTTCAAAAGAATCTTTTCCATCAGGAAATTATGGGATCTTGGACTGGCAGTAGTGGCCCTGCTGGGAGTATTCCTGATAATATACTTTTTCTTGAGGTTCAATTTGTCCAGGATAATCAGTCTGGGCAGTGCCACTAATCTCAAAGTTGCCCTGGAAAATTTTTCCACCTTGATCGTAAATTTTCTATTATTTTTACTGCTTTTTTTAATTTTTGCAG
>JAQICJ010000228.1 GCA_027858615.1 Deltaproteobacteria bacterium | reverse complement strand
GGAAATCTACCCCGGAGATCCCGTAGTAATAATTTAGTTAGTCTTGGTTTATTATTCCTCAAATTGAGGTATGCTGTTATAACAACATTAAATATTGCATCCGTTGCCAACCAGGGATTGATTCAAAAAACCTTATGATAAAATTTTCTATTCACCTGCTAAATATTTCAATTCTCTCTTTTGTTCTTTTATCTTCATGTGTACAACCTGAAGGCGAAGGAATTGTCACGGGTCAGATCTTTATTATTGGATGCAGCAAAGTCGATGATTATGGCGAAAAACCCGATGTTAAAATGCCTTTTAACTTGGAAGCTAATTTTTTTGTCGGGGAACCAATCTTGGATGAGTCCATTCAACCGGACTCACACAGACTAGATGTGCGTATCCAAAAAAGCTCAAATCAAATCGGTGATGTTGACAGCCTTTATATTCAATTTGGCAAAGTAGCCAAAACCGCCAAGCTTTTTTCTCAGAGAAAACCCGTACCTGTTGGAATAGATAGAAATGTCAAAGCTTCTCTCTCACTTTTTCTTACCTGCCCGGATTATTTTGACGGTCCCACAGCTCATAAAACCGAAGCTGTTTCCTCATCATGCCCGGATTTAAGTGCTCAAGAAATTGATCAGATATGTGATAACATCAATTACGGAGAAATAGCAAATATTTACGATCCAGCCCCACCCTTCCAGGAAGGTCATTCCTGTATAATTCTCTGTAATTTTGGAAATGCAGCCAGAGGTGAAGACGTCGCCGAAGATTTTGCAGTTAACTACGGAGATACAATTTCTGGAATTTTCTTTCTTTCCATTCACAGCAGTCGCATCATTTATGACCAGCCTGAAATCTGCAATGACGGCATCGATAACAACGAAAACGGATTTATTGACGAAGACACATGTACAACCATCAATGCCGGAGGATTTGTTCAGGGCAATTTTAAAATAAAACTCACCCGAGCCAAAGCTATTGTCACCTTCCCTTAAATTTTCTCTGCTTTATTTTTGTACTTAATTTCAATGATTTCTGGTTATTACAAAATCAAGAAGTGTCTCGAAAAATGGATTGCTCAATCCGGTTTCTTTTAGAAGTCTTTCACATTTATCCCTGATTTCGGCAGCCATCAACTGGGCTTCTTTCAAGCCATACAAAGTAACTGCCGTTATTTTATTGTTTTTGGCATCTTTTCCAGGAGTTTTTCCCAGTTTATCCCTGCTTCCCTTTACATCAAGAATATCATCAGCTATCTGGAACAAGCGCCCGAATTGAATACCCAATTCTCTGAGCTTGAGCAACAATCTCGAATCGGCTCCTGCCAGAATACCACCACATTCAAAACTGGAGGCCAAAAGCGCTCCTGTTTTATTGATTATCATTTTATCCAATTCTCCGGGTTGTTTGAGGTGTTCCGAATCTATCACCGTATCAGCTACTTGACCTTCAACCATGAGCAGAGCTGCTCTGGCAATATTTGCAGTTAATTTGCCGAGAATTTCAGGATAATCCCGATAAGATCTGCTAATTTCCAAAAAAGCCGCTGTAAGCAGAGCATCTCCAGACAAGATAGCCATCGCTTCCCCCATTTTGCGATGAAGAGCAAGGTGTCCCCGGCGAAAATCATCATTGTCCATGGCAGGAAGATCGTCGTGAACCAAGGAATAGGAGTGGATATATTCCAGAGCCAGAGCTGCCCCCAAGGGTGATGGGCTATCAGACAGAGTCAATTCAAGTTCTTCATGATTATCAATTTTGCAGAGTTTCTCCTGCAATCCCAGATAAACTGCAAAGACAAGAACCGGACGCAGTCTTTTTCCTCCGGAATCAAGAGGGTACTTGAATCCGGGAGCAAGATAGATGTAATCCTGATCGAGCAAAGCAAATTGATAGAGTTTGTCCTCGAAATAGTCTTTGATATATTGATATTGAACAGGCAGTTGCATCAGTTGGTCTTCCGATCTCCTGCTCGGTAGCGAGCAATAAAGTTGTCAGCAAATTCCTGATAATCAGAAGCCATGACAGCTGCTCGGGCACGAGATACCAGATTGAGATAATAATGTAGATTATGAATAGATGCCAAACGATGGTAAAGCAATTCCCTGGCTTTATACAGATGTCTCAAATATGCTCGGCTGAATCCTCCTGCACAGGTTCGACAGGAACAAGTTTCCATGATGGGGCGATCACTGAGAGTATGCCTGGCATTGCTGATTATCAAAGGACCATCATCGGTGAAAAGATGACCATTACGGGCATTGCGGGTAGGCATGACACAATCAAACATGTCAATACCATGACCGATAGCAGTTACTATGTCGATGGGTTTCCCGACTCCCATCAGGTAATGGGGTTTGTCCTGAGCCATCCGCGGTCCGATGTGCTTGAGCACTTCATACATCTTGGGTATTGGTTCTCCTACACTCAGCCCACCGATGGCTGTTCCCTCGAAACCAAGTGCTTCTATCTCTTCAAGATGACGCAAACGAAGATCTTTGTAAACACCACCTTGAACAATCCCGAAAACCGCCTGGTGATCCTGCATCTTGAAATCTCTGCAGCGTTCAGCCCAGCGAGTAGTCCGTTCCATTGCCTTGATCACTGTTTGCCGATCTGAATCTCCGGGAGGGCATTGGTCAAAAACCATGGCAATATCAACTCCCAGTTTTTTCTGGATACCCATAACCACTTCTGGATTAAAGAACCTTTTGGCACCATTAAGGGGGGACCGGAATTCAACTCCGTTTTCGTCAATTTTTGCCAGGGATGAAAGACTGAATACTTGAAACCCTCCGGAATCAGTTAAGATTGGCCTTTGCCAATTCATGAATTTGTGCAATCCCCCCAGCTCGGCTATTGCTTCTTCTCCCGGGCGTTCATGGAGATGAAAGGTATTGGCCAGAACTATTTGAGCGCCAAGGGCTTCAAGATCTGAAGGAGCTGTTGCTTTGACAGAACCATAAGTGCCAACAGGCATGAAAATAGGGGTTTTAATACTGCCATGGGAACAATCAATTTGACCCGCTCTGGCATTGCCGGATTTCTTTTCAAGGGTAAAAACAAAACTCATAATAATAACATCGCATCACCGTAACTGAAAAAACGATATTTTTTCTCAACGGCTTCCTGGTAAATTTCCATTATTTCTTTTCTGGATTTAAAAGCACTAACCAACATGAGCAGTGTGGATCTGGGAAGGTGAAAATTGGTAAGAAGAGCATCAACAACCTTGAATTCATATCCTGGCACAATGAAAATATTGGTAGATGAAGTTCCGGGAATTACCTGTCTGGAAACGACTGCAGCACCTTCCAGAGCTCTCAAAGAAGTTGTGCCTACAGCCACTACCTTGTTTTGAGAAGGCAAAACCCTAATCTGCTCAGACAGGTCTGAAGAGATAGAGTAGGCTTCGCTGTGCATTTTATGTTCTCTGGTATCTTTACATTTTACGGGAGCATAAGTACCAATCCCCACATGAAGGTTGAGAAAACCAAATTTAACCCCTTTTTCTTTCAACTTTTGCAT
>JAQICJ010000182.1 GCA_027858615.1 Deltaproteobacteria bacterium | reverse complement strand
TTTCAGAATAGCTTCTCGCATGGATTGTATTCTGATTTTGAAGTTGTTCTGGTCTTCATGTTTTGATAATTCAAGTTGGAAAAAATGCTCAATGGTATGGACAAGCATTTCTCCATCGTTATCTGAGAGAATTTTGTGACCTTCACGCTGCAGCCAGTTTTTGAGCTGGATAGTGTTGGTTATGTTACCGTTGTGAGCACCGAAAATTTTTGTTTTACAGTCAACCAGATGGGGCTGGGCATTATATTTGTCAACTGCTCCGAAAGTTGCCCACCTTACTTGTCCACAGAAAATTTTTCCTTTCAGTTTGGATATGCCCAATTCTTCAACCAGGACAGATGGAGCACCCACATCTTTGAGCAGGGTGATTTCATCATTTTTTTCATTGTAAACAGCAGCTCCGGTTGAATCATATCCTCGGTACTCCAAGGATTTAAGGAGGTTTGAAGCATAATTGCCAAGATCATCTTGATCGTTATTAAAAATAAGTCCTACAACTCCACACATTTTAAATAATCTCCTCTGATTTGGGTTTCATATTCTGCCGCCCCCGTTTCAATAAGGAGAAGAGGGCTTGGACCTCTAGGGTCAACATTCACTGTATAAGATTTTGGCTCGTTTTTGTAAACAAAACTATTTAGTTCCCATCCCAGAAGTGGGGTTTTTGGCTGAATGAGAAGTTTTCCTCAGATGCGCGGAATAACTGCGAAGATATAGCCACAACTATTTCAAGCAGTTATGACAAAACAGATGAGGTAAAATTCCGCGTTCAGACGATTACATCCATTTTTGGGATGAGAACTATTTACAATGGTGAATTACTACAAGTATTATTTCAGTAAAAATTGAATTTTTGGCGAAAAAAGTTTTAAAAGAAATCAAATTAGGGTAAGCTCCACTCATTGTGAGTAAAGTTAACGAAATTTTAACCGACGAAGTAATCAACTATTTTAAAGACATTGCCTCCCAGATCATGGGGGATGATCCTGAAGAAGGGATTGTCTGCACTTTTTGCCGACAAAAGATTCCTGATTGGGAAGCCATTGCTGTAGCCAATATTTTTCTCGGGGGTATCCCGGCTCATCTCAGTTGTCCCCAGGATGGCTTTATGCAAAATATCCACGAATTGGGAATAGAAAAAGGGTTTGATTATTTCAGTTTTTCAAATAATATCGATAAAATAGTTGAAAATTCAGGAGTTATCAGTACGGATTTGGTATCAGGAGTTGTCAATATTTGACCCACCTTGACCCAAGATGATTCAGTCTAAGGTTATTTTTTACTCTTTAGCTGCCCAGGGATCAAACAAGTTTTAATTCGCTGGCCAAATTGAGTTAAATTCAGTTGAGGTTTCTTTCAGACATAAACCTGATAAATATTGCTGAAAAAGATTTTTTACTGTATAAAGCCTTTTTGCCGGGGCGTAGCGCAGTCTGGTTAGCGCGTTCGGTTCGGGACCGAAAGGTCGGAGGTTCAAATCCTCTCGCCCCGACCAAACAAAACAAAAAATAATTGGTGGCATCGATAACAAAAAAAAGTAGTTTAAAGCAGGTGTCAAACCAGAAAATTGATAAATGGTGATCTTGACTTTGATTTTCAAAATAAAAAAAATCCTTTTTTTTTGAACACTTTCAGGTTAAACATTGAAATAAAATATATTTAGAGTAAAACATACTACATTGTTTTTTTTAATTTAAAATTTATCTGGTCAGGTTATACATTGACTAAGTAAATTTGTTTTTATATGACTTAATTTTTAGTATAAATGTTTTTCGAAAACGCGGTTGGTTTTGGCCGACTCCAATATTATTTGGTGATTTATGGATATTCTTGTAGTAGATGATGAACGTGATATTTGCGATTTTCTTTCTGATTTTTTAAATCAGGATGGGCATAATGTCAAAACTTTGAGCGATCCAACCAAGGTTGTTACAACTCTTAAGAAAAAATCATTTCATGTAATCATTTTAGATTTAATGATGCCGAAAATGAGTGGGATCGATTTACTTCAGAAAATAAGAACTTTTGACGACGATCTTGCTGTAATCATCCTCACAGGATATCCCACAGTCGAAAGTGCTTCAGACTCCATCCAGCATGGGGTAAGCGCTTATATCAGAAAACCTTTTTCCATAGACGAACTCAGAACCAACCTTTATAAGATTGCCAGAGAAAAGGGACTTTTACTTGAAAAAGAATCTGAGTTGCACCGAGTAATCGGCGAAAACATACGTAATAATCGCAAAGAAAAAAATCTGACCCTGAAAATGCTTTCCAGAAGAACTCAACTTTCTATCAGCCTCCTTTCCCAGATTGAAAGAGGAGAAAGTTCTCCCTCCATTACTTCCCTTTATAAAATTGCCAATGCTCTTAATGTAAAAATGGCCTCACTTCTTGGTGATTTTTAGTTTTTTTAATTTTTTCTGCTCAGTTGTTTTCTGTGATAATTCAAGAACAGGGGTATAAATAGGAACCAGTCAGCAACTAAGCTCCGGAAATTATATTAGAGTGTAAATAAAAAGAGGTTGATGCAGGCGGGATTTACAATTGGGTGTTGATTATAGACTAGTGCGGGATAAGAAATCTGAAGTATTTACAATTCGCCTTTTGTGAATACCAAGGGCGATGACTTTACTCTGGTGTTTGGCGGTAATGGAAAATTCAATTTTACTATCGCTGATTTTGGAAAGAAGCAGTTCAATTCTGAAGGTTTCACCTTTGTTTATGGGATATAGATGGGTAAGATGAACTTTGGTTCCTACCGTTGTATATCCCTTTTCTATGTGGGGCATAAGTGATGAAAAAGCCAATTTTTCAATAGTCAAAATGAGTGCGGTTGTACTGAGGACATCAGTTTCACCACTTTCCATGGCAGTAGCTGTCCATTCCTCTTTGACTGTGTAAGTACCGGTGAACATCATTCCATTGGACAGGTCGTTATAAGGCATTTTAATTCCTTTCCTGGCGGATTCTCAATTCAAAAAACAATCACTGGATAGAGAAAGCTTGGCTCTATTTGTTGTTTTTGTAAAGTTTATTATCAGAATCATTCTGGCAGCTCTTAAAACAAAGTGGAAACTATTTGAAAAATTGAACTCGTTCCCTCAATTTCTGGAACAAAGAAGATACCGGTCTCCACTGGGGAATTCGATTAAATTCCAAGTGTTTTTGACCTCTTTGATCAAATACAGCCCATTTATTGTTGCGTAAAAGAACCTTCAAATCAAATAATCTGGTAAGTTTGAAAGTTTTTTTGAAAGGAGTTGATTTTCCAAGAAAAATAATTCCATAATACAGATAGTTGCTTGCTGTTTTCCCATACCAGTCGGCAGCTGTGTATTTAATAAGTTTTCCCTGTGGATCTTTTATGCTGTTTACTGACTGCAGGGGTAGAACATGTCCTGCAGGAACCCACACCTTTCGATAAGGAGAAGGAGTTATTCCAAGAAACCAGCGACGACAATTTCCCTGATGGCAAAGTAATTTTTCTCCGATCAAAAAGATTTCATCCCTGAAGCTCAGTTCATGGACAGCTGCTTGAACTACAGGTAATCCGGCAAAAGGGGTTTTATAACATTTTGTTTTGATAGAAAGTGATATTCCCAGTCTGGGGTAGGGGGGATCAAGGTTGGAGTTTATCAATTTTTTTCTTTTTTTAACTGATAATTTTAGTGAAAGGGGGGTGCCTTCAATGGAAACAAGGTAGAAAAATTCAAGTTTGGATTCAGGTTTCAGCAGAAGGGTGAGTCCATTCTGCATGGCTTTGAATTTGCTGGAATAAGGGCCAATGAAAACCTTATAATTTGAATTGCTGCCAATTTCAGGTTTTAAGATCAATGCCTGAGTAATGGAATTCCCTTTTGCTGGATCTTTTTGGAAATGGCTGGCAAGTTGTTTTGCTTTGGTGAGGGTTGGTATTTTATCAACTTTTAGCCAAATTGATGGGATTCCGGAAGCTGTACCGGAATTAAACAGAATGAAATGAAAAATTAGAAGATAAAGCATCTGTATTTTAACTATTTATCAGTATTTTCCTTTTTATCTTCAGTTTTTCCATCTTTTTTTGCTGTTTCTTCAGGTTTGGCATTTTCATCAACTTTTTCAGTTTCTATTTTTTTCTTTGGTTCTTCGGGTTTTTCGGGTTTGGGAGGAACCATCCACCTGATTGAATTTAAATTTTTGCGCAGAGCAACAAGTTGTTTGTCAATTTTGTCAGCATGGGTTGTATACAGTTCGGCATCTTTCGGATTTATGGATTCATTTTTCAATTCCAGTGATTTGTCACGGCAGAGCCTTGAAATTTTCATGGCATAGCGCAAAAAACGAATGATATGCTCTCTGTACATGGTTGCTGTAGGATATGTGGACAGGATGTTGGCTCCCAGGTCTTGTGTTTTTTCCGC
>JAQICJ010000159.1 GCA_027858615.1 Deltaproteobacteria bacterium | reverse complement strand
TGGCAAAATACTTCACTGATTACAGAAACAACAATCTTGCTGAATTTTCAGTGGAAGAGCTTTTGAAACAACTCATTTACGCCAATGCAATGGGATACGAAGATCATAATGATCTCGTTGAACTTGCCAAAGATCCCGCTATAGCAGCTTTAGGCAGAAATAATCCCGATGGCTCAGATAGAAAAAGAAAAAGAGATAAAGGCTAAACCTCTGGCTGGAAAAAAACAAAAATACTATTCCATTGTCTACTATATCTGCGAAGTTACTTCGCACATCTCAATTCAACTTCAGACCCAGTCAAAAAAAACCATTCTGGGACGGGAACTATTTAAAATCGGAGCTCAAATCAAAGTTACAGCACGACGAATAATTTTCAAATTATCTTCATCTTTTATGGAAAAAGAGCTTTACCTGAAAATGGTAATGAAAAGATTGTGCTGACTACCTGAAATTTTAGAGAAAAACAGGGGCGAAAACAGGATAAATATATCAAAATTTTAGAAAGAACGGTCTAATTTACTATAATTTCAAGTTTTTAAGGAAATTTCTGAAAAAAATCGAAGTTTTTATTACAGATTTTTGAAAAAAAGGAAAAAACAGATCAAAAATACGAAAATTATGCTAGTTTATACGAGGCTGTGAGAAATGCGGGATACACTATTACTGCAAAGTATTTATCTTATCCCGGGAAAATAACAAATTAATATTTTGTAAAAATTACAAATCATGTAATATGTAATTTTGCTTTGCAGAAGATTTTTAAACTGCAGTATGCAGGCAAATTAGATTTTTCACAAATAAACATTGTCCTTGCTCAGTTTCTCATATTTTTCAGGGCAACTTCTGGATTTTTTATCAGGTTTTTATTTAATACTAACGGAGAAAATTAATGCTTATTCAAGACATCATCATTAAAAAAAGAGACAAAAAAGAACTTGCAAAAGAAGAAATTTCCTGGTTCATCAAAGGATATTCAAATGGTGATATCCCCGATTATCAGGCTGCTGCCCTGCTGATGGCCATTTTTCTCAATGACATGAATCTTGATGAACTTGCTGCTCTTACTGATGAAATGCTCCACAGTGGAACCGTTGTTGATCTTTCCAATGTGGAAGGAGCTAAAATAGACAAACATTCAACCGGTGGAGTTGGTGACAAAATCAGTATTCCTCTCGCTCCAATCGTCGCTTCCTGCGGAGTCAGCGTTCCCATGGTCTCCGGAAGAGGTCTGGGACATACAGGTGGCACCCTCGACAAACTTGAATCCATTCCTGGATTCAACGTCAACCTGCCCATTTCCAAATTCAGGCAACTTGTAGGTGAAATTGGAGTATGTCTCATCGGGCAAACCAAAGATCTCGCCCCGGCTGACAAAAAGATCTATGCTCTCAGAGATGCCACCGGTACAGTTCCATCAATTCCTCTGATCGCATCATCAATAATGAGCAAAAAACTAGCCGAAGGAATTGACGGCCTGGTTCTCGATGTCAAAGTCGGCACGGGAGCTTTCATGACCACCCTGGAAAAAGCCACTCAATTGGCACAAACTCTGGTGGGCATTGGTAAAAAAGCCGGCAAAAACACTGCTGCATTTCTCACCAGAATGGATGATCCTCTGGGCAAAGCAGTAGGTAACAGTTGTGAAATCATCGAATCCATTGAAATTCTCAAGGGTAGAGGTCCAGATGATATCAAAGAACTGACCCTTACCTTGGCTGCTCAAATGTTGCACCTCGGTTCAAGAGCCAAATCACTGGAAGCAGGACGCAAACTTGCTCAAGAAGCAATAAACAGTGGCAAAGCTCTGGAAAAATTTGAAGAAATAATCATTAAACAAGATGGCGACCCCAAAGTACTGGAAGATTATTCCAGAATGCCTGGAGCCAAACACAGCATCGAAATCAAGGCTGCAGAAAATGGCTGGATCCGGGAAATCGATTCCACTGAAATTGGAATGGCAGGTGTATTGCTGGGTGCGGGACGCAAAAAAGTAAGTGACAACATTGATCCCGGAGTTGGCATGGAAATCCTCAAAAAATCCGGAGACAAGGTTGCAAAAGGGGAAACCCTCGTAATTCTCAACTATAACCAGGATAAAGATCTTGAAACAGCCGTTGCCAGAATAAAAAATGCCTATAAAATTGGGGACAGAACAGAAGCAAAACCTCTTGTCTACAAAGTAATCCAATAAATCAGGAGAATATATGCAAAATATCACTCAATCACTAAACAAAACCATCGATTTTCTAAAAAACAAATCCAATGATTTTCAGCCTGAAATAGGTTTGATCCTCGGTTCTGGTCTGGGAGAATTTGCCAATAACCTCAAAAACAAACTGGTTATCCCCTACGGAGAGATACCGGGTTTTGCCGTATCCAGCGTATCGGGTCATGCCGGCAATCTGGTTCTCGGTGAAATTGACAACAAAAAAGTTGCTGTAATGCAAGGCAGAATCCACTTTTATGAAGGTCATGATATTCACAAAATAATCTATCCTGCTCGTACTCTCGGAATGTTTGGCTGCAAAACAGTCATTATCACCAATGCGGCAGGGGGAATTAATCCCGACTTTGTTCCTGGAAATCTTTGTTGTCTTACCGATCATCTCAATCTCATGGGCAAAAATCCCCTCATGGGCAAAAATCCGGATGAACTTGGCCCCCGCTTTCCTGACATGAGCACAGTTTATCATAAAGAAGGCATTGAACTGGTTGTGAAAACCGGCAAAAATTTGGGACTTGACATCAAAAAAGGCGTTTATGCTGCCCTGAGTGGCCCCTCCTATGAAACTCCTGCTGAAATCAAAATGCTTAAAACAATTGGAGCTGATATGGTTGGTATGTCTACAGTACCGGAAGCAATTGCCCTTAACCACATGGGCATCAAAATAATCGGTATAAGTTGCATCTCCAATTATGCAGCAGGTATTTCAGACACTCCCCTGAACCATGCCGAAGTTAAAGAAACAGCTGATAAAATAGCTGACAATTTTCAAAAGTTGATCAGAAAAGTCGCAACTGAACTATAAACTTTCATTGCAATCTCAATTCCACAATCCAATTTTGTTCAGCAACCAGTTCCCGTCCCAAAAAGGAAGGTCATCACCTCGAACTCGGAATTTGGTTTGATCTGCTTTGTTGTAACTTCTTGAAATAGTATCTACTATGTCGGCGAAGTTACTGGGCGCATCTCAATCCAATTTCTTCACCAGCCAAAAACCCCACTTCTGGGACAGGAACTAACTAAGGTAATTAATTCTTTGCTGGCTTCTTTACAT
>JAQICJ010000157.1 GCA_027858615.1 Deltaproteobacteria bacterium | reverse complement strand
TGTAATGGAAAAAGACAAAAAAAAATGTTTTAATGCAGGAATGAAATATTTTGTATCCAAACCCTTCAAAATAATGAATATTCACAAGTTAATAGAAAACATTATCAATGAAAACAAAGGTATTATAAATCTTGAAGGTAAATCCACCTTGAAAACTGTTGCTTTGAAAAAAAGATTCGGAGAAGACTGGGAGCTGTTGAATGAACTGATAGAAATTTTTGCAGATGACAAAAACAAATATCTCCAGAAAATTGAACAAGCAATTGTTCAAAAAGATGGAAAAACTCTCCAGAAAAATAGTCACGCCCTTAAAGGTGCAATCTCAAATTTTGAAGCGGAAAAAGCCCATTTTCTGGCTCAAATTCTGGAAAAAAGCGGAAAAAATAAAACCTTCACCCATGGATTATCTATTTTAGAGAAATTGAAAAATGAAATTGATTCGTTTATGGAGGAAATAGAAAAATATCTGAATTATTGAGAGAGGAATTGAAAGAGGCTCAAACTGGCAGATTGGATTTAGAGATAAGATTCAATTCTTCCATACGCTGAATAAGTTTTTCTTTGGTTACCGGTTTGACAAGATAAGCATCACATTTTTTACGAAAAGCCCCAAGAACATCTTCTTCCCCTTTGGAAGCTGTTGTCATGATAACTTTTACTCTGAAAATACCCTCATATCCAAATTGTTTTTCTTCTTCTCTGATTGACTCCAGAACTTCATGACCTGAAACTCCAGGTAAACCAATATCCAAACAAAGTAAATCAAATTTTTCAGGAGAAGCAAGAGATTTACGGAAAAGCTCTATCGCATCAGAACCATTGTCTACAGTTTGAACTTCACCAAATTCTTCAAGCATTTTACGAAGCAGGACCCGAGTTGTTTTATCGTCTTCAACAACCATAATTTTCAACTTTTTCCATGCACCGGATTTTATATTACTCATAATTGATAACCAATATTTAGAAATTATCCACAGAGATCGTGATCTTCCATGGAAAAACTGTTGTATTGAATAAAATACAATTTTCAAGTTTATCAACTTAAAATAAACTGAAAAATGTGCTATTTATTTTTTAAATGAAATTATTCCCTATTATGTATTTTTATGATTTTTATCCTTTTTGTCAACCGGCAGTTTCAACAATATTGTAATTACAGTATATGTTTATTTTTTCATCTGAAAGACTAAGCTGCCTACCATCTAAGCCATGGATATCTTTATGAATATAAAATTTATCAACTTGACTGTACTTGTTATCCTCTCTTTGAATCTTGGGTTCTGCAAAAAAAAAGAGAAGAAAAATGATTGTTATTCAGATCATAATCTCGATAAATGCAAGCAATACTGCTTGCAAAATGATCGAAAGGCCTGTTCGATTCTCTGTCTTAGAACTTCCAGGATTGCAAATTGCAAAAAAGCCTGTAATCTGGGTGTCAATAAATGCTGTCGCAAACTCAGGATTCTTTATAAAAACAAACCGTCAGAAGATCAGAAGAATAAAATTGAGATTCCGAAAGATAATCCCACTGCCCAAAAGATTGTCCAGATAAATATAGATTGCGATAACGAAGAATATTCTGCCTGCAACCGTCTGGCAGACTATTATTATCAAGGAAAATACACAAAACAAAACAAAGGACTGGCCATCTCTCTTTACAAAAAAAGTTGCAAAAGTGGGATTGAAAGAGCCTGTACTTTTCTGGCTGATCTGTATCTTCAGGGTAAAGATGTAGACAAAGATATCGACAAAGGCATAAATTATCTTAAAAATTCTTGTAAAAACAAGCACTATACTGCTTGCTACATCTTGGGAATTTTTTACAACAAGGGGAAATATTTAAAAAAAGACAGAGAAAAATCTGAAAAACTCTTCAAACTTGCCTGTAAAATGGATGTCCAGGAATCATGTTTTGCCCTTGGTTCATATTATCTCACCCAAAATGACAAAAAAAACAGTAAAAAGGGATACCTACTCCTGGATGAAGCTTGTCGGGGAGGAGTTGGAGATGCTTGCTATACCCTTGGTATTCTGCTTAAAAGCAAAAAAAACAAAAATATCCCCAAAAACCTTGATCCTTTTTTGCAATATCTGGACAAAGCCTGCAGTGAAGAAGTTGGCGATTCCTGTGAAGTGGCTAAAAAATATCGAGAAAAAATTCAGGATCAACACAAAGCCAATATAAAACAAGTTGTTCAGGCATGCAGACAGGGTGATTCTGAAGCTTGTAAAAACGCAGGAGAACTTTTTAACAAAGGTTTCTTTGTCAAAAAAAATCAGAATAAAGCAAAAACCTACCTCAAAATGGGTTGTAAAAAAGGCAATAAAACTTCCTGCAAACTCTATCAACAACTAAAATAGTTCCCGTCCCAGAAGTGGTGTTTTTGGATGGGAACTAAAATAGTGGGTTTAAATTTCATTGACCAATAAACCCTTGTATTCAGTTCTATTTGGTTTCAGTTTCAATGGTAACAGGGGCGGAGTTTTCATCGGCAAGTACTGAAAAAACTGAACTGTCCCCTTGCAAAGTTCCTCTGAAAAAAGCCACCAGGTGAGCCTGAACAAGCTCTCTCATCAGTAAAGGTTCAGGACCTGATGCACAGGAAGTGCATTCCATGCCGCAACCTTCTAAATTATCATCAAGCATGTCGTTGTGTCCATATTCGGTAGCTGTTACGTGGTAGGCAGGTGAAGCACTTGCCTCATAAAATTGTTCATGATTATCTCCATCAGGAGCACAAGCCTGCATTCCGGTGGGACCTAATCCGGTTCCAAGAACATAAGACGGGAAAGGAAAATTAAAGGGGCCACCGATAACTCGTTCTTCTCCTCCCAATGGTCCTCCGGTACCGTCTACCGGATCAACCCCGGCAATGGCATCAGCCAGGCTGGAATCTTCTTTGAGCATCATCCAGGCTACTTTACCCCCTCTGCTGTGTCCTGCATATCCCAGATAATCAAAGTCGGGGGTACCCTGTACATGTTGTTCGAGATTGCCAATAATCCAGGTTCTTACCTCAAGGGCAAGATTTTTTTCTTCTTCAGTTGAGGGTTTACCCAAAGGGAGTCCTCCGGCTTCATACATCTGGGGAGCAACAACCACAAACCCGTGTCCAGCCAGATAAGTGAGCATCTGAGAATAATATCCGCTTGACATGAGAAAGCCATGCTGGAAAACAACAACTGCGTAATTTCCCGAAACTGTAGGAGAAAATACTCTCAATAAAACAGGAGCCTCGGTATCCGGGATCTCAAAAGCTTCAACTTCCAGCTCTCCTTCCAACCAAGATGAAACAGAACTCTGATATACCCCACTTGCATTGTTGGTGTTGTTGGTATTATTAATGTTGTTAGTGTTGTTGGCATTATTGACATTATTAATATTGTTGGCGTTATTGATATTATTGAGGTTGTTACTGGTATCATCAGATTTGTCATCATCACAACCGAATAATAAAAACAAGCCTCCCATTAAAATCAGAATAAATTTCCTCATCACCGACTCCTTTCGGTTTTTAAATCCTAAAATATATGATTTTTTTGATATTGTCCTATTTCTATATTTAATTTTTACTTCAATACTCAACCTCCTTCAAGGGGTTAATTCCAATAAAAGATCAAAATTATCCACTGCCTACTCAACAAAAACCCCATTCAATCTTGTATTTTTTTACGTCTATGATATTAATTGACAATTAATTTTTCTGGATCGGTTTGGTCTTTTTAATCAGCAAAACCAGACAGAATAAATTCCTGCTTTTAGTTTTTTTTAATTCTTTTTTTTTCGGAAATTATACAAACCATAAGGCATATCAATGAAAAATTTAGTTTTTTTAATCAGTCTTTCAATTCTGCTTTCGCTCTTTCAGACAGTAGAAACGGCTCAAGCCTGCACCAACTTTCTGGTGACAAAAAAGGCTTCCAGCAATAACTCCAATATGATCACCTACGCCGCCGATTCCCATAATCTCTATGGCGAACTTTATTACCGACCTCAGAAAAACTGGGGTAAAAATAAAATGATGAAGGTCCACGAATGGGATACAGGCAAATACTTGGGTGAAATCAAACAAGCAGAACAAACCTACCGAGTCGTTGGAAATATGAATGAGCATCAATTGGTCATTGGCGAAACCACTTGGGGAGGCCGCAAAGAATTGCGCAACAAAAAAGGAATCATTGATTATGGCAGTCTGATTTATATCACCTTGCAAAGAGCCAAGACAGCCAGGGAAGCCATTAAAACCATGGGCAAACTGGTTGAGGAATACGGTTATTACAGCAGCGGCGAAACCTTCTCCCTGGCAGACAAAAGAGAAGTGTGGATAATGGATATCATAGGCAAAGGCCCCGGCAACAAAGGAGCCGTCTGGGTAGCCCGTCGCCTTCCTCCGGGCTATGTCAGTGCCCACGCCAATCATGCCCGTATCCGCAAATTTCCTTTGAATGATCCCAAGAATTGTCTTTATGCAAAAGATGTTATCTCTTTTGCCCGCAAAAAAGGCTATTTTAAAGGTAAGGACAAAGATTTTTCGTTTGTTGATGCTTATGCTCCGGCTGACTGCAGAACCCTGCGAGTCTGCTCAAGTCGCGTCTGGAGTTTTTTCAATGCAGTCGCTCCCTCTCTCAAAATTCCCTCTGATTATGTCAAATGTGTTAAAACAGCCGATCCTCTTCCCCTTTGGGTAAAACCAGATAAAAAATTATCGGCTCTGGATCTGATGGAGCTAATGAGAGATCATTTTGAAGGAACAGAATTTGATTTAAGCAAAGGCGTAGGCGCAGGACCTTATGAACGGCCTTATCGCTGGCGACCATTGACTTGGGAATACAAAGGCAAGAAATACCTCAATGAAAGGGCAACCGCAACTCAGCAAACCGGATTTTCTTTTGTCAGTCAATCAAGACTCGGGCTTCCAGATCCCGTGGGAGGTATCCTCTGGTTTTCAGTTGATGACGCCGCCTCTACTGTTTATGTTCCCATGTATGCCGGCCTGACTGAAATACCAAAGCCCTATGCAGTTGAAACAGCTGATTTCCACACTTTTTCCTGGGATTCAGCCTTCTGGGTATTCAACTGGGTATCTAATTTCGCCTACTCTCGATACAAAGACATGAGCAAAGACATCAAAAAAGTTCAGAGTAATTTTGAAAAAGGCTTTGTGGAAAAACAGCAGGAAATCGATAAAATTGTTGCAACCATAGCCAAAACCAAGGGACAATCCAAAGCTATCAACACCTATCTCAATGAATATTCCAGAAAAGTTTCAGAAAATGTCCTGAAGCGGTGGAAAAAACTAGGACAGGAGCTTTTGATGAAATATATGGACGGCAACGTCAGAAATGAAAAAGGCAAAGCCGAACATCCCCCTTATCCCAAACATTGGTATAAAAGAATTGTTGAAGAAAATGGAGATCATTTTCGGGTTCCCGAAAACGACAAAAAAATGACTGATGCCCAAAGACGAGCAAGCAAAGATGCAACCAAAAAAGACAAAAAGCCCGGAAAAGAGAAAAAGGCTGAACAAACCCCAGGGAAAGATAAGGCCAAAGTAGTTGCCTCCCAAAAAGAAACAACATCTGCCAAAGAAAAATCCAAAGATAAAACCAAAGGCTGTGGTTGCAACCTGGCCGGAGAAAACAATCCCACCCTGCCTTTACTTGCTTTTTCATTATTCTTCACTGCTCTTGCTATTTTCAGATTCAAAAGGAAATAACTTCCGAAAATACTCCGCCAAGGCCCGGCGTTCAATTTGCAATAATCCAAGCAGACACTCGGGCAAATTTTCTCCCCTTACAAATACACCATGGCCATAAACAATTGCAGCGGTCCGGTTTTCCAAAGCTGGAGGAATTGTATTCACCAATCCGTACCTGCCGGTTCCAACTTCACCCGGAACCACTCTGACTTTAGCGGCAAATCTTGGTCTGAAACATTCAAGATGACACTTACCTCTAGCAGGGCAATCAAAATCAAAACAGGCCAGAGATAAAATAACGGAAAAAAGAGGATGTCCATGCAAAACAGAGCGGGTAGAACACTTTTTATAGATGGAATCATGGGCGGAAAACTCACTGGAAGCTATAATTCCCAAAGTTGAAAGGCCATCTATGGCAACAAGATTGCCTGCCAATTCATCCAGTGGCACTCCGGAACGACTGATCCGAATCTGCTGCTTTTTTTTGACTGAAATATTACCGAAAAAAGAATCCACCAAGCCTAAATCCACTGTAAGTTTACCTGTCATCTCCATTAGTTCTGACAGCTCGCCCTGGAATGAACTCAATTTTTGAGCAACCTCGGGAAATAAATAAAAATCATTTAGTTCAGGTTGAAAATCCTGGGGCTTTTCAAAATCAAAATCAGGAGCATAGGGAAGGTTCAATTGAGCAACTGTTTTTTTGAAACAATCTAACTGCAGAGAATTCAGTTTTCCTTGCTCATTATCCATCAAATAATCGGCCATAAATTTAACAAAAAGTGCAAAACAAACTGAACTCAACAAAACATAGGGTTCCAAAAAAGCATATCTGCCTCCGGCGATTATGGAGCCATCAGGCAAAACAGCAACAGGATATAATACTAAAACTTCCGCCGCCTCGGAAAAATTAAGAGAAGACAGAATCGGAATTGCGTGAAAAAACGTTCTGGTCTCAGAATCGTCGGGAATAATCAATTTTTGTTTGTTGGCGTAAAATCGGATTATATCCAACCAGGGAAGTTCAAGGCGAGCGTAGATTAAATAGTTGTAATCCATTTTTTCCATCATTTTCTGGAGGATTTGCTTTTTTTGGGGGGAATCCGATTGGTTATTCCAGCAAATTTTGTAATCTCTGGCCGCCAGAATCAATGAATTTTCTACCACAAGGCCACTTTTGAGTAGTCGCTGTTTACATTTTTCCAAAACTGATTTCATCTTAGCTGCCATGTTATTTTCTCAATTTATTGTATATTTCCAAAGCTTTATTTAATTTTTCCCGAGTAAAATTATTTTCGTCAAATAATCTTGAGGGCAAACTTGGGGATTTGAGCTTTAATTGGTGATTGAGTCTGCGTTCATTGGCAATAATTTCTTCTCCACTTTGCAGCAAAGAATTGCCGGAAAAAGCCTGGTTCGACAGTTCTGACAGAATTTTGGCATAAACAGCCAAGGGAATTGTCGTCGCCAACAAAGGACATAAAGCCAATGAGCCAGAGACAGCGGATTTATCTTCCCCGGCTTTGACCAGGCGGGCCTTGCCCTCCAAAGATAATCTGTCTACCAATACAGGCTTGCCAAGTATTTCAGGACCAAAAGCAAAACTGTTAAAAAAAGCTTCGGTCCCGGTGGTGGTTAAATATCCCAGACCAACTCCCACCGCTCCCCGAGGATTGATGGGAAAAACTGCCTGGTTGTTTATGGTCATGGCAGCCTCAGGTTTACCCCGGAGTTGGGCATAAACTTCGGCTCCTTCTTTCAAGGCGCTGCCCCTGGCCCTGTTCTCGGCAATTTCCTTGAGCAGATCCCAAACCTCCAATTTAGCAAATTCCTCTCCCTCGATTTCAGCCCAGGTGGACATAGCTGCAGCTGTATTCCGTGGTTCCAAACCATATTGCAGACAAAAATTGAAGGCAGTCATCACCAGTTGGGGATCATGGTGATCTAACAAAGCCGAAAATACCGCCATCGCTGTATAATCAGGAAAAACTTGACTCTTCTCGGTGATTTTTCTGCAACCAAGGGAACAATGGGGACAAATCTTGGCTTTGGCTGGAAATTGGCGAAACAAGGAAATGGAATTCACCTGAGAGGCTTGGGCAAATTTGCTTCGGGTGAAATTTGCGGTTGGGAGCAGTTCATAATATGCTGCCAGATCAAAAATTACCCCGGTGCCATAATGTTTAAGGCCAAACTTGCCGGCTAAAAAAGGAGAAGCGGAAATTGTTCTGGCAATTTCCGGATTTAGCTTTTGCTTGGCACTCTGTCCGGGTCCATCTGCTGTTTCCAGCTTGATGAAACTCAGATTTTTTGCTGCCATCACTTTGCCAAGTCCGCCGGAAGTTGACATTTGCAGTTCTCCGCTGATAATTCCGGCAAAGCTTACGCCCAGATGAGCCGCTTTTCCCACCAGCAGTGAAGAGCTTCCCAAATTATGCTCCCGAATTAGTTGATTAACAGTTTTTTCCGCTAAATCTTCATGGGTTTCAAGTTCGAACCCGACAGGATCAATTCTCAAACCACAAAGTTCCGAAGCAACCCCTGAGATAATCAGACCGTCAAAACCCAGTTTTTTGAGATCCAGGGCAAAATCTCCCTGAAAAGAGGAAAAGGAAATTCCTCCGGTAAGGGGAGATCGGGAAAAAATATTTGTGGAAGCACTGCCTTGAGCACCACTTCCGGCAAGGGGGCCGGAAAAAATATAGAGGGGAGGAATTATCTGGGCATCGAGGAAATCTGGATCCCGGCCAGCAAACCAGCCGGCAAGTCCCCTGCCCCCAAGATATTTCTGGTATAAATCAAGATTTGGTTCAATAATTTTGTGGGTTTTAGAGGACAGATCGATTTTTAAAATTTTACCCAGCCAGCCGGCATTTATGCTCATAACAACTTTTACCTATTCAAATGACCAAATATCTCACTTGGCAACCAACTCCTCTTCCAAATAAAGCAATACCTTTTCAATCAGGTATATTCCCATCAAGTGCTCTGTTTCAGGTAGTTGTTTTCCATTTCTAATTGCAGAATTCTGCCATAATGCCGGTTGCAAAAAAAGATAGAAATTGTCTTTTTTAACTAGAAGATCACATTTATTGCTTTCGTCATCTTCAAGCCAAGCAACAACACTGTTTCTGTCTTCAACTTTTACACCTTTGCAATGAGGAAACTGTAATACTGTACCTTCGGGCAAGTTGCCCATTAATTGAACATCCTCCAAAATTTCGACTTCGCTTGTTACAGGATCCTCAGTGAAAAATTCTATAATCTCTCCGGCATTATTCCTGAAAACTATTTCCGACCAGAATTCATTTATCATATCAATAGCAGGATCCGTGGGTTCAAAAACATCTGCAACCAGGAAAAGAATTTTATCGTTTTCAAGTACTTTTTGATAAGATCCTTTATCTTCATTTGATACATAAAATTGAGGTTCAAGAGCTATCAGAATATCAGGTACTGTTTCAGGTTCACTGAAATAAGCTCTGTTCAGAGCATAACCCTGACGAGAAAGATGTCCATAAAAACTGAGATACCCCGATAAACCAGAATCTCCAATAGAATTATCATCGGTTCTTTGATCAACTCCAATTTCTGGAAAAGGCATATTTTCCATGGAAAAATCCTTCTCATTTTTTGAAAGCCACTCCACAATATTCATGAGCAAGTGGATATTGTCACCCACGCCAAGATAAGCATTGCCAAAAACATTTTGATCTCCAACAACTACTATCCTGCCATCCCCAAATTCCAGAGCATTCAATATACTGTTACTTTTGGTTGGTTCTTCAGGATCCTGTCTGAAATTACCCCAATAACTGGGTGGATTATCAGGATCCCAGAAATCGCTGAAACCCTCTTCCGAAGTCCAGGCTACAGATCCGGGACCAACTATGGGGCCTGCTGCCAAAAGCCCGATATGTTCAAGCCCATTAGTTATATAATGACTGGCAAAACGGGTAATCAGCAACCAATGGTATTGTTTGAAGGCAAATTCAGGTTGATCACAAGCTAGCTCATAGGGAAGAGAAAAACCAAATCTGCTGAGAAGAGGCTCCATTTGTGCAGCACTTTCATAAACATTGGTATGGTCGATTATACAAAATAACCCTCCACCCTGTTTAACATAGTCTTCAACAGCTTCGATTTCCTTTTCACTGAATTGTGGATGACTGCTATCCACCAGATTAATAAAAACAATATCATATTGGGATAAAATTTCTGGTTCTAATCTACCGTTAACCAGTTGATGATGCTCAAAACCTCGATGGCGAATCAACTGAAAAGCATTATAAAAACCATGGCTGCGATTATACTCCAGATGAGAAAATTCTCCTTTTATACTGCTGTTTTGCCTTTCGGAATGAACAAGATCCTCCAGAATATACATTTTTTCTCCCTGATAATCGGAAGAAGGTCCCCCGGCGATGACAATTTTTTTTCCTGTGCTATTATCAATGCAGGCAGGCAAGAAAAAACCAATGAAAAACAAGATTGCTATTTTATTCTTAACCAAATTGAAAACCATGAAATCAAACCTTATTTTTGTATTCATCTGTGCTCTCCTTTTTGGGTGTAGCACTAAATCGGAAGTTTTGCCATCTTTTGTGCCGGAATCTATCTCCTTTCTGGCCTCTGACGATAAAAACAACCGGATTTATCACGAAATCACCGGTCCAACTTGGGAAACACCCAATGTCAGCGTGGAAGACCAGGTTTTTATTTTGCAAAACGGCTGGCTTGACTCTCAAAACCAACTGAACACCAAGGGGCTTGATGAGCCGGCAGCCTATATTGCCGGCACTCCCCTGGAAATAAAGTTCGACTTCAGATTTGCCAACGAAAAAGATGCAGACAACCAGCCCGTCAAACTTGATTTGAAACTTATTCTGGACAGCCAATACACCGATATTTATGCAGGCAAAGTTCTGGCAATAAAATCCTTTCCCCTGACCGGGATGGTTTCTGATGCCACTACCCTCAAAATCTCTACAGACAATCTGCCTCAAATTGTTGATGTTTACCAATTAACAATTGAATATTCCCTGGAAAAAGAAGATGGAGAAAAAGAAAACTATTTTACCCGCCATCTTCTTCCCGTGAGCCTGCAAAGACCAATTGCCGGCACCCCGGTTTACCACCGTTCCATGCTTTGGGCTTCAAAATGGGCCGCCGGTTTTTTTCTGCCTGACAATACTGAAGAAGAAGAAAACGACGAGGATATGGAGGAACTGGAACACCAGATATCTTTAAAGATGATAAGGGGAGTTTTTGGTCTTGAAGAGGAGGGATACAGTTATGGTCCCTTTCCCCGTCCTGAAGAAAAAGACAACCGGGCCCATGTATTTTTGGATTTTAAAAGAACTGCCTGCAGCGAATACCGGGGAATATTAATGGCTCTCATTGAATACCACGGCATTGATGCCCAGTGGCTGACAATGAGTTTCAACAACTATTCTTCCTCCTGGTATTCCATGTATGAAACCAGAAAGATCAGAGCTTCAGGACGAGAAGCACAGGTATGGCGACATTACAACCATGTTGTTGTCATGGTAAATGGCAGAATTTATGATGCCGTCTACAATATCTGGGGAGAAGACTTTGTTGACTACGAAGACAATATCTTTGCGTCTTATTGCTATGGCGAAGATGAAGAATGCGTTTCACCCGACGGCTGGTGCAATTATCCCCCACCTGATGACAGACCTTGCCTGGAAAATCCTCCAGGATTCGATGAATCCTTAGGCATGAGCATCACCACCGGCGAAAGGTATTAATCCCCCCCCACAGCCCAAAAGCAACACCTTGTGCCCTCCCATATTTTTATTTTGAAAAGCTAATCGTCACTACCATCAGGGGTGATGGAAAGTAATGGACATTCCGTTGCTCAAGGAGGCTGAATTATAGGAGTATTGGAGATAATATCCATCAGCAGCGGTTGAAGAACCCTGAATACCAACAGTGGCATCAGCACCATCATCGTAGGTAGCATTAGAAAAATCAACATCATTGTAAATAAAGTCGATGTCCCCGTTTTCATGGAGAATCACTTCAAACATTACCTCCCCAGAATCAGAATAATGCTCGGTATACCATTGGATTACAGTGTATCTGTTTGGAAATGAGCCAAAGTTTTGAGCCCATACTCCCTGAGTGGCATGGTTTGATGAGTTAAGATCATCCCATAGGGGTGAAAGCACCATTGTATAAGTACTTGATGGCAAGGCATTATTGGACCAACTGCTGTTGCTTTGGAAATTAATATTTCCATTAGTATTAACATCAATTGAATTATAATTACTACCATAAAGATTGAAATTGAAGGAAATACTGAAAGAATAAACTTCATCATCAGCATTACCCAATTTGGTTCCTGTACCGCGAATATCGCTAAATCCCAAGGTTCCTGTGCACATCTCATAGCCGTAACTATCCATCTGACCACCGCAATGAACCGGTTCCCACTGGCAATCACTGTCACAACCATCACCGTCATTGGCGTTGCCGTCGTCACACTGTTCAGGGGTTTCTACTGTTGAATCTCCACAGATTGGAGTTATCTGGCAATATTCACAACCATCATTCAAAATTGTATTACCGTCATCACAATCCTCATCGGCTTCAATAACCCCATTGCCGCAAATAGGTTCGGGCTCATCGAAACAGGCTGCGGAACAGCCGTCGCCGGCAATTCTGTTACCATCATCACACTCTTCACTGCCTTCCACAACTCCATTACCGCAAGTTTGTCCAGCTTCGGAAGCACAAAGGTAATCACAACCGTCTCCATTGATTTGGTTGCCGTCATCACATTGTTCCCCCGCTTCAACAGTACCGTTGCCACAGGTTGTACAACAACGGAAACCGACGTTATCGGTAAAAACATTTTCCACATAGACTGAACTGGTAAAATCACAGGTCAGACCGGTACCGTGATCGTAAAAACTACCGCCGCGGACAGTATACAGCCTTTTGTTCAACTCACTTTGTCCCCGGTATTCGGAAGTCCACTCCTTGAGGTTACCACTCATGTCCCAGGTTAAGGAAGTGCTGTTGTAACACTGATTGGCGTCCCCGGTATTGATAACATCATCAACTCCATAATCGTCACCATTACAATCAAGCCCGTCATAGGTGTTGCCGTAGGGATAGAGATATCCACTTCCCCCTTCACAACCAGTATACCATTCATCTGCTGTGCAGAGACGCATTCCGGCTTTGGCACAAGCTCTCTGAGCCTGCAGATAGGTGACCCTGTTCCATGGTTTTACCCCTACTCTTGAACAGGAACGGGTATTTCCAATTCCTGCCGAAGACAAAGTAGCAGTGGAGCGAGATGCCTCATATTTATAAATGTCGACATCGTAACCATTTACAATTATCGTTTCTTTTTCATCTTCAACATAAGAAGGATTTGAACCTGCATCCCAAGGACCTTCGTCTGTTTTACCGTCGCAATCGTTGTCCACCCCATCGCAAACTTCAGTCTGGGGAGACTGCTTGGAAGTGATATTACACTCGGTGCCAAGCAAATCAACTTTGCAAACAACAGTTCCGGTACCTTCACACAGACCGTAATCTCCATCTGAACAGGGATCACCCTTGATGGGAAGGAAATCCTCATCAACTTGACCATTACAATCGTTATCATAACCATCACACAAAGATTCATAATAGGCTACTTCGTTGGGACTTCCGGGCATTCTTTCAACCTGTGCCGGATAATCACAGACCCATTGTTTATCTCCTTCGAACAATTCACAATAAGAATTCACAACAGCACCGCAACCACCTTCTGTTTTACAATAACCACTCGGGGGAGATACGAGATCTGAAGCTTCATCTTCCAGACTGTCGCAATCATCATCGACACCGTTGCAATACTCTGTTCCATCTGGTGCTGCCTGATCGCAAGCATATTCACAACCATCTCCCATGGCATTATTTATATCTCCATTTACATCGTGATAACCGCTTACACATACATATTGGCAGGCACCAGCAGAGCAGCCTGTAGCATTGGTGTTGGCAGGAGCACTGGAAAAACAGGAATTGCCGCAACCGCCGCAGTTCAAAATATCGGTGTTCTGGTCGAAATCTTCGTCTGTGGCGCTGTCACAATCGTTATCTACACCATCACAACTTTCACTTACAGGCAGGGTTTCGCCGAGGCAACTGCCCCAACTGCCGCTACCACAAGTTTGGGTGCCACTGCTGCAAATTCCAACTCCCTGGGTGCCACCGGGGCCTGTATAACAACTCTGGGTCAAGGGCAAACCTGCCCCGTCTTCATCTGTCTGACCGTCGCAATCGTTGTCCAGACCGTCACAGCTTTCAACGCCGCCGCTACTGACCGTGCAGGAATACTCGCAGCCGTTGGACTGCAAGCCGTCTATATTTAAATAACCACTCTGGCAACTGTATTGGCAAACGCCGCCGCTGCAGCCTGTTACCTGCATGTAATCAGGGGCATTGGCAGAGCACGAATATCCGCAACTGCCGCAATTGTTCAAATCGGTATTGGTATCGAAGCCTTCATCGATATTACCATCGCAATCATTGTCGGTACCGTCGCAGGATTCTGTTCCACCGTTGCTAGGTGAACAATAATATTCACAGCCGTTGGAACTTGAACCGTCAAGATCGTGATAATTGCTGGCACAGACATATTGACAGACACCACCGCTGCAGCCCGTTACATCCATGTAATCAGGGGCATTGGAACTGCACGAATATCCGCAACTGCCACAGTTGTTGATATCATTGTCGCCGTCAAACTCGTCCACCACTCCGTCACAATCATTGTCTATACCATCGTCACAACGTTCTACCCCACCATTGGTTAGCTCGCAGAATTCCTCGCAGCCGTCACTCAGAATATTGCCGTTGCGATCATAATAGTTGAGCTTGCAACTGTACTGGCAAACTCCGACGGAGCAGCCTGTAGCATTGGTGTTGGCAGGAGCGCTGGAAAAACAGGAGTTGCCGCAACTACCACAATTCAAAATATCCGTGTTCTGGTTGAAATCTTCGTCTATGCTGCCATCGCAATCGTTGTCAAGCCCGTCGCAGCTTTCGGTGCCGGGCAAGGTTTCACCCAAACAACTACCCCAGCCCCCTTCACTGCAAGTCTGGGTGCCACTGCTGCAAAGACCGGAGCCTTCAGTGCCGCCGGG
>JAQICJ010000146.1 GCA_027858615.1 Deltaproteobacteria bacterium | reverse complement strand
CTTTTTCCGGGCCGAACAAGACCATTGCTTTCTGCTGCAGCCAGATCGCCTGTTTTTTGGAGATATGAAAGAAGAGCATCCCAACTGTCCGGAGCAAAACCCAGTTTGAATTCTTTGACAGCTTCATCCCCGATTCCTCTATTCTGTAAATATTGCCGACACTGAGCACCTTCCGCAGCCACAAGTTTTTCCTGAAAAAACTTTGTGACCTTGGCATTCACTTGATAAAGAGAATTTTTGCGGGCCTGTTTTTCCCTCAGTTCTTTTTCCTTGGCATTGTCTACCTGTTTCAGAACTATCCCGGCTTCGTCGGCTGCTCTTTTTACAGCCTCTACAAAGGTGAGACCGTCATACTTCATGAGGAAGTCATAAACATCTCCCTTTTCGCCACAACCAAAACAAATAAATGAATTTCTGGTTGGATCTACAAAAAAGGAAGGAGTTTTTTCATCATGGAAAGGACATCGGGCCCTCAATCTCGACCCAGCCATCTTGAGATTTATTCTCTTTCCGATAATATCAGCCAGATTGACGGTATTCCGTATTTCTCTAATTTGTTCAGAACTAATCAGCAAACTGACCGCCTCACATGGTGGTATTTAATTTGGAAACAGACAAACACCGGATTCAGTTTCAAAAAAAGTACAATTACAGACCTGATTGACCTGATGAAAAAAATTGAATATCCAGCGGTGAATTGGAATATAGGCTAAATATTCCTCTTGTCAATATTTGGCCTCAGTTCCCCTTACAGATTTACTCAAACACCAGATTCCTTTTTTTATTTTCATTTTATTTTATTGTGTTATATTTCACGTCGCTAAAATTTAGTTAGTTAGTTCCCATCCCAGAATGGAGATTTTTTTCAAAATCCGCTGTTTATTATTTCTTTCAGTTGACCTGTCCATACTTTCTTGTTATTCAAAGCTGAAAGTTTTTTCGTAAAAAATTCAACTGCAAATGGCAGTTACTTGTATTGTCCTGTTTTTTCAGGCTCTTAAAGACTTTTGTTGTCAGAACCAATTTCCCAAATGACCTGTATTTTCACCCATTATATTAATGATAAAGATCCAGGTTTTACCCTTTGACAATTTTTGTCGGGTATCCGCCATAACAATAAACCGTCACCACGGTTGAGGAGGAATCAGTGAGTACTTCCCAAAGCAGTCAAACTGCACAAGGAATCCCTTCCAACAATCAAACTTCTCCGGGCGCCATGAAAGTCAGCCCGCCTGCGGGCACCAAAGCAGTCAAAACCACTGCCGCCCAAAATGAAGAACAGACAAATACTGTCGCAACCATGTCTTCCGAAAAAGAAAAAACGTCATCTTCTCCCACAGGGTGTGGGGGAGAAAGCCCCATCTTTTCTTTTGTCATGCTCGGAGCTATGTTCGTTCTTTTTTACTTTTTCCTGATCAGACCACAGAAAAAAAAGCAGAAACAGCACAGTGAACTGCTGAACTCACTTGTCAAAGGGGATAAAGTGATTACATCCGGTGGTATCGTCGGCAAAATAGTTTCTATTTCCGAGGGCAGAGTCAATATCAGAGTTGGCAGCAAAAACACGATTACCGTGCTCAAAAGCCATGTTTCCGGGGTAGATCGTTCTCAAAATTCCAAAAAAGACGACAAAACCAAAAATAAAAAAGACGACAAAACCGAATAAAAAATAAAACAAAACTTGTAAACGTTTTCACAACCTTTACTATAACATCTTATTTCAAGATTTTTTCGACATTAAGCAACTAGGAATCATGTCATGAAACGAAAATGGGTATTTAGAGCCTTACTATTTACATTTATTGGTCTTTTCTCAACAATATATCTTTTGCCGACCTTCGCAGGCGAAGAAAATTTGCCATCCTGGTTTACCGGCTATTTCAACAAGAAAGTCCTGAAAGGACTAGATCTTGCCGGCGGCATCCATCTGGAATACGCTATAGATTCCGATGTCATCATTGAAGAACAGTTGGAAAACTGGGCCATTGACATCCGAACCAGGCTACAGGAAGAATACGGCGAAAAAGACAAAGACACCTCCGAACATTTCAAACTCAATGTCCGAGGCAACCGCCTGGAGCTGGTTTTTAAAGATAAAATCGCCGAAAACAAATTGGAAAAGGCCATTGGTAATTATACTGATGAGCGGGATCCCAAGCTCATCCGCACAGGCAAAAATGATAAGACTATCTTCTTTACTATCGACAGCACCTATGCCAATTCAATCGAGGACAAGGCTCTTGCCAGAGCTGTAGAAACCATCCGAGATCGAGTCGACGAATTTGGGGTAGCCTCCCCTGAAATCTACAACAAAGGCAATCTGATTGTAGTTGAACTCCCGGGTCTCGACAAAAAATTCCAGAATCGAATCAAAAGAATAATCATGAGAAGTGCTCATCTTTCCTTCAAAATGGTTGATTCTGGTCCCAAATCAGTTTACTTTAAAAAAGCCGCCCAACATCTCCGTGACAAATATGGTCTCACCAAAGCCGGGCTTCTCAAAAAAGGACCTTACAAAGGAGTGAAGATCTCATTTGATCAATACAAAGCCCAAAAGTCCAACGATGTTCAAAAAACTTTCTATTTTGAAATGGAAGTACCCAATAAATCCAATCCAACCGATCAAAAACAAGCTTTTATCAAAGTCAGGAAAAGACTTGAAACCCTATTCCGCAAAGAGCTCCCAGCCACAGGCATCAATATTCCTTCCGGCAGGGAAATCGGCTATCAAAAAGAAAACAAAAAAACAGCACAAGGGGTTAAAACCTCTCAAAAAATTGTCAAAGCTATGCTGCTTCACAAAAACACCAAGGTAACCGGTGAATACATCATTAAAGCTCAGGTTGGATATGACAATCAGAAACAAGCTGTTGTTCATGCCACCTTCAATCGCACCGGCGGCAAATACTTTGCCGAACTTACCGGCAAGCATATCGGCTGGAAAATGGCCATAAAACTCGACAAATGGGTAACCTCGGCTCCTGTAATTCAAGATGAAATTTATGAAAATGTTCAAATATCCGTTGGTGGAATCGGTTCTCCCCAACAAAGATATCGCGAAGCTGAAGAACTGGTGGGAACTCTCCGCTCCGGTTCACTCCCTGCTCCCCTTACCAAGGAAATGGAACTCAATGTTGGACCCAGCCTCGGTAGAGAAGCAATTCTGCGTGGTGAAATTGCCCTTGGAATCGGTGCTCTGCTGGTCGTAATCTTCATGGGTGTTTATTACCGCAAAAGCGGTCTCATCGCCATCAGTGCTCTGGGAATGAATGTTCTGCTACTACTTGCTATTATGGCCACCTTCGAAGCCAGGCTTACTTTGCCGGGAATGGCAGGTATTGTTCTTACTCTGGGTATGGCTGTGGACGCCAATGTGATCATCTTTGAAAGAATCAGAGAAGAATTAAAAGCCGGCAAATCCCCTCGATCAGCTATTGATGCGGGATATTCCAAAGCTTTCTGGACAATTATAGACTCTCAGATAACAACTGCAATTGCCGGTATCGTCCTTTTTGAATTTGGAACCGGCCCCATAAAAGGTTTTGCAGTCACCCTGATCATTGGAATTATCACATCAATTCTTACTGGAGTGTTCTTTACCAGAGT
The DNA here is from genome assembly GCA_027858615.1 of Deltaproteobacteria bacterium. Classification (GTDB taxonomy): domain Bacteria; phylum Myxococcota_A; class Polyangia; order HGW-17; family HGW-17; genus JAQICJ01. The sequence goes on along the minus strand of JAQICJ010000146.1, from coordinate 13,222 downwards.
TATCTTTGACTGGTTGTCTTCCAGAAAAAAATTGGAAAAATTAAGTATATAAAGTTACGAGGCTTATAATATGTATGAAATAATAAAATCAGATGTTAAGCGCAATTTCATGGGATGGCGAGGAAAAGCCTTTAAAATTTCCGCGTCTTTGGTAATCACAGCTATTATTATCCTGATCGTCAACAATTTTATCCCCGGCAGAGGCAATATGCTCAACTACGGGATCGATTTTACCGGGGGAACCCAGATCCTGGTTGAGTTTGACCAGTCTGTCGACAAAATGGATATCCTTAAAACAATGAAGGATCTTGGTTATGACGATGCCTCCATCAACCGTTTTGGTTCAGACAAGAAATTTGCCATCAAAACCAGAAAATTTTCTTCACTCAGTCCTGAAAAGAAAAAGAAAATTGAATCAGAATTCATCAACAAATATACCAAAGATTTCTACAGAGCTCGATTCTCAGGTTCTGGCGATCAACTGAAGGTGCGTTTTTTCAAACCAGTTGATATCAAAGAGTTTTCCGAGCTTTTTAAAAAACTTAATATTAAAGCTACTATTCCTAAACCGCAGCTTTCTCAGGAAGCCATGGAATATAAAGCTGCTTTGGACAAAGGTGAAAATCCGGAATGGAAAAAGTCCTATCCCTATAATATTGACTATATGGAATCCACCTATATCAGTCCCATGAGACATGAATATACCATTATTCTCCAATCCATTTCTGAAAAACTTGAAAAATCATTATCCAAGAATCTTGGAGTTTCTGCCAATATTCTCAGTGTTGAAAGTCGAGGGCCCCAAGTAGGAAAACGACTCAGAATCAACGGTATTCTTTCTCTTCTCTATGCTTTGGGCTTCATTCTCCTTTATATTGTTCTGCGCTTCGATCTCAAATTTGCTCCCGGAGCTATCGTAGCACTGGTTCACGATGTTTTCATTACAGTCGGCATTTTTGCTCTTTTTTATCCCGAATTTTCTCTTCCGATTCTTGCCGCTCTGTTGACCATTGTGGGTTACTCTCTCAATGATACTATCGTTGTTTACGACCGCATCCGTGAAAATATCATCAAACTGCGTTCTCACTCCCTCAAAAAAATCATCAATCGCTCTATCAACGAAACTCTTAGTCGTACCCTGCTTACTTCTGCAACCACCTTCTTTGCTGTTTTAGCTATTGGAATAGTTTCCACCGGTGTTCTGCAAAACTTTGCCCTGGCTATGGGTATTGGTGTAATTGTAGGAACTTACTCCTCAATCTTTGTCGCTTCTCCTATGGTTCTGTGGTTTAATTCCAAAATCGATTTGTTTAGTAATACAAGTACCCCTACTGATGATGACGATGTCAAACCTGTAGATCTGGAAGAACTCGATCCTGAATTATCTCGTCTGGAAAAAGAAAAAAGTGAAGAAGACAAGGAAAAAGACGATGATGAAATGACTGAAGAAGAAAAACACAAAGAAAAAATTAAAAAGATCAAAAAGAAAAAACGTAAAAGCAAAGGTGGAAGAGGCGGCAAAAGATAATTTTTTTGCTCTGCTCTTTACTGTGGCTGCACTGATTGCTTCATAATCCACCCTGCTTTACAGGCAATTGAATATTTTCCAATTTTCCAACCAGATTGTCAGGGGAAATCAAAGAGCCGTGGTAAAAAACTATGGGTCAGGATTCTATTATCAATCAAAAAATCAAACCATTAATCAAAAAATCAAATGCTGAAAATTCCTATAAAATCCAAAAAAAGCTAGGTATTGATCCACTCAGTGCACGGCTTTTCTCCGCCAGAGGATTCCAACCTGATGATAATCTCATCGCCTTCTTGCATCCCCGTCTCGGTGATTTGCCTCAACCGGACACCATGGCTGATTACCATCGTACTATCAAAAGAATTGTAGAAGCAATCGCCAATAAAGAAACCATCGCTGTTTACGGTGACTACGATGTTGACGGTATTGGTTCGGTTGCAATTTTCAAACTGTTTTTAGACCACCTCAATATACCCAATTTGCCTCTTATCTCAGAACGCAGCGACGGATACGGATTCGACAAAACAAAGATCGATCACTTTTCTGAACACAAGGTCGATTTGATTATCGTATGTGATGTAGGCAGTACCGAATACGAAGCTGTTAATTATGCCCGGGATAAAAGTATTGATCTGATCATCATTGATCATCATCAAATCAAACATCCCTGGCCCCAGGCCTATTCCATCATCAATCCTCAAAGATATGACTGTAAATATGAATTCAAAACCATGGCTTCGGTGGGACTGGTTTTTCATATAGTTGCCGGGGTCAAATCAAAATTGGAAGTAGACGGTTACTACAAATCACAGGCATTACCCGATCCAAAAAAATATCTTGATATTGTTGCCCTGGGAACCTTGGCTGACGTGTCTCCTTTAAAGGGGATCAATCGTATTTTAGTCAAGTACGGACTTAAACTCCTGAAAAATAATCAGCGTAAATCAATAAAAGTTCTTAAAAATATTTCCAGAATCAACCAAAAAAACCCTTTCAACGAGAGAACTGTGATTTTCAAATTGATTCCCCGCCTTAATGCAGCCGGGCGAATGAATCAGGCTTTTCTTGCCATGGAACTGCTTACCAGCACAAAAACTAAAAAAAGCCTGCAGGTGGCTGAGGAACTCAACGAGTTGAACACCAAGCGGCAAGAGGAGCAGAAAACTATTTATAAAGAAGCAGTCAAACAGGCTGAAGCTTCTCTCAACTATCGCTGGTCTATTGTTGTTTCAGGTGAAAACTGGAATCTTGGTATCGTCGGAATAGTAGCCGCCAAATTAGTTGAAAAGTTCAAACGACCAGCCGTCGTTATCGGCTTTAAGGGGAAAAAAGGACGCGGCAGTATCAGAACCTGGAGAAACATCGACATATACAATCCCCTTTCCCGCTGTCAAGATCTTCTGATTACTTTCGGAGGCCATAGCGGAGCCGCCGGTCTGGAAATAGAAACTGCAAATATCCGCAAATTTGCAAAGAAATTTGATCAGGAGCTGGAACAAAACAAACCTGATAACGTTGATGTTCTGGAAGTAGCTGTTGATGCTGAGATTTCTCTCCCGGAACTAACCCCAACTTTTATGGAAGAATTGAAACTTTTTGCACCTTTTGGCAATCACAATCCCGAACCTGTTTTTCTTACCAGAAAACTCGAAGTCGTTTCCATGCGTTATCCCGCTCAAAAACATATATCCCTCTATCTCAAAGATCGCCGAACCAGAAAAACAATCCGTGCCATCGGATTCAATATGTTTTCACAACGCAACAAAATAAAACAATATGTTGACATAATCTACACTCCTGAAATAGATTATTACAGAGGCGGTGACGCTGTCCAACTAAAGCTTCACCATATAATCCCTGCTTAAACTACTTGAACTCTGTGGCAGCCATGAATAATCCAGATAAATCAAATCCAGAAAATAACCACAATACTCCCGAATCAAAACCACTACCTCCTTCCATTCAGAGACGCCGGAAAAACTCTCGTCTTTACAAACGAAAAACAAAAGCTGTAACTTATGACAAAATGATAGTTACTGTTGCCTTTCTGGTGGCAATGTTTATGGTATTAACTAAAGGCTGTGCCGGTCCCATGCAAAATATTGTCAAATTTCTTGGTGGTCAGGAAACAACACAAACAGAAGAAGAAGAAGAAGAAGAAGAAGTGAATGGCCAACTTAACTCCAAACCTCAGGATAAAAACATAAATGACAGCAAATAAACCGGATAAACTTGATTCCAATCTTCTTAAGGCTGTTAAACTGGCAAAACTTACCAATTCCATAGATCCCCTTCTTGAAATAGACGGTATTGATAAAATCATTCCCAAGCTACCCGCTTACGATCTTTACGCAATAATTACAAAAACCGGACTCAATGATGCGATTGAACTAATCGAATATGCTACTCCCCAACAAATTCAAATTTTTCTTGATTTTGACTGCTGGAACAAAGACAAAATCAGACTGGCGAGATATCTCGACTGGCTGCAAGCTCTTCTCCACATCGGATTCGAGAAAATCGGCAATTTTGTCGATGAAATCGATCCCAGCATGACCGGTTATTTTCTGATTCAAAGTGCCCACATTTTTAATCTGAAAGAGCAAACCCCTCCCGAATTCAACGACGCTATCTACTACCAAACTCCCGATTTATTTTTTGAACTCAGGCCCAAGGCCGGGATCAATGAAGATGTCTGGAAAGCTTTAATGGAGCTAATTGACAATCTTTATCGCTATAATATTGAACTTGCTTTGCATATTCTGTCTAACTCCATGTGGGATACCAGCTTCAATCTACAAGAAAATGCTTACAAAGCGTCTAAAGACAGGCTGGAAATGCTGGGCTTCTGGGATTATTACGATGCACTTTCAGTCTATCGCATGACAGATCCCGCCCGGATCAAACTAGACGAAAAAACCAGAGATTACATCAAGTCTAATGAAGAAACCATCCTTCCTGTTCTTCCCTCTGTTTTCAAAAAAGAAAGTTCCTTCCATACCGCTTATAAAAACCTTAGAGACAACAAAGCCGAAGAGATCAACAAGGCAGTTTTGCACCTGATCAACAAAATGGCTGCAGCTGACAGAGTTACCCCTGACGACGACGAAGGATTTTCCCGTATTATCAAACTCGCATTCGGCAGCATAAATCTGGGTATTGCCTATGTTTCCAAAAACAAAGAAAATGATTTCAACCGAGCCCTTAACAATATCAGCATCAGCAGATTGTTCAGTTGTGGATACAGCCTTGGATTGCAACTTAAAACCCTTGCTCTTACCCTTTCCCGTTCAGGCCATATCTCAATAAGTCCCAGAACTTCCACTTTGCTCGAAGGAGACTGGTTACGCTTTTACAATGCAATTACCAAGGGTCACCCCACCTTTCACCTGGGTTTATTGGACAGAGAAGAAGAAGTCTTCTTCACTTCCCTTGAACAGATATCCTTCGCCGGAACCCTGATCGAAGATATGAGCAAACTGAAAGTTTTCGTTTTCAACTATCTGAAAATACCCCCGGAAATACTTACAGAGGAAGGCTTAAAAGGACTATCCCGCAAACAACCGGGAGAAATTACTTTTGGTGATATGCTGAGAACTTCAGCCCTGAGTTTTCATTACACCCGAAATTACTCGGTAAAATCAGTTCCGGCAAAACTTGTCAACCAGTTTGAACAAGACAGAACCACCATGAAACCTGTAAAGTTCTACGAAAAAATTACTGACGTTTTCGCCGAAAAACTAGATGATAAACTGAAATTTTCCAATCTTCACCGGATTATCAAAACTAATCTTGAGCCCCTTTTCACCCAAACTCCCCTTGCTCTTTATGTAGTTTCAGAAAAATAGAAAAGAATAAATCACTTTGATTTATTTTTGCCTTTGCGTCGTTTGATTGTCCTGACAGCTTTTTCAAGATCGGATCGATAGCAACTGGTGGAAACTTTCTTGCCGCTTCCGGTGCGAAAACTTCTATTTTTGACCCTAACTTCAAGAAAAGACAAATCTTCTTTGGTCCCGTTTTTTTTAAACCAGTTGGCAGCCTTGGCTCGCACTTCGCAACTTGTTGACCAGCGCAATTGTTTGCGCCAGAATTTATTATAATTAATGCCGTCGTCAAAACCCCTGCGATGAAGAAAATTATATGCCCCAAATCTGGTATCAACATCAAGCTGGTTGTCGTTGACAACTTGCAACAGAAACTTTATTTCTTTGAGGGGAGTTTTGAGATAGGCTTCTTTCACCAGATCGAGAGCTCTGGCCCTGACCCACTGTCTTTTATCGGTGAGCATTTCAACAATGGCGCCTTTGACCTCTTTCTTTTCGCAGAATCTGGGACTGAGCAAAAGACCCTTGGAGATGTGTTTGATGGCAGCAGCATAATTTTTGATTTTAAAATAACCAAGCCCTAAAGCAAGATTAACAACCTCGTCCCTTGGAAACCACTTTTCCCAGTTTTCCATTTTAACCACAAATTTGTCAATATCTGGACGTTCCTTAATAGAATACAATTCTTTGATCTGTTTATGCTTGTTTTTTTCGACAAAGGCTTTGCGAGCATAGGTCAATTCTTTGGCAAATTTAACTTTGGACGGGTCTTTTTCCAGGTTGAATTCCGCCATTTTGATTGCCTGTTCCAACTTGCCCTGCTTGACCAATTTTTTAACAAGAGAGCTTTCTTTCAACTTGATTTTCTTTTCTTTATAATCATTTTTTCTGGCGGGCTGATAGTCATTGATCTTAACATCTGTTTGCTTTTCAATAAGCTTGATGTCAAAAAAGAAAAAGAAGGCAACACCAACAAGCAAAACAAGAGGCAAAACAAAAATAAGTAGTTTTCCCAAACCTGTGTAGAAAAAATCTCCCACCTTTGAACTGACTTGGATGGGAATGGTGGTTCGAGCCGATGGAATCTCCATCAATTTTTCCAGAGCAACCTGCATATGATAGGCAGAATTAAACCTCTCTTTGGGGATTTTGCTAAGACTTTTCAGAATGATGGATTCAAGTCCTTCGGGTAATGAATTTACATATTGTCGAGGTCGGGGAGGAGGCTCGTTGATGTGGGCGTTGATAAGATTTATAGTGGATTCAGATTCAAAGGGGATCCGGCCGGTAACCATTTGATAGAGCAAAATACCGGTGGAATAGATATCGGAAGCAAAGGTTACATTTTTGCCCTGGGCCTGTTCCGGAGACAGATATGTGGGGGTGCCGAAGATCATGCCCGCTTTAGTCACCTGAATATCATTGGAAGTTTCATTTAGTTTAGCAATACCGAAATCAAGAATTTTTACCAGTTCTTCTCCGCCCTTACCTTCAACTATCATTATATTATCGGGCTTGAGATCGCGATGGATAATTCCGTTCTGGTGAGCAAGATCCAGAGCCTCAAGAATCTGAATCATGAGACGGCAGGCACGACGCCAGTTGAAGGGGGCATCAAAGAGAAGATCACCCAGGGAATCTCCGTCTACATATTCCATGACCAGATAAAAAATATTATCTTCGGAACGACCGAAATCTTTAACATTGATAATATTAGGACTGTTGAGCCGACTGGCCGACTCGGCTTCGCGGCGAAAACGCTCAACGATATCTGTTTTTTGAATAAAATCAGGTAGCAGAATTTTGAGAGCAACTTCACTTCTCATCATAACATGAGTTGCTTTGTAAACTTGCCCCATACCTCCTTCTCCAAGGAGATTCCCCACTTTATATTTCCCTTCAAAGAGTCTCCCAGTGAGGGGACCTTCTTCCTGTTGTTTTTCCGGTTTCTGGGAATCACTGCTTAAAATTTCTGTTTTTTGGTTCTTTTTGAGAACATGGGTAACTTTATTGTCTTCGGTTTCTTGGGGGGGAAATTCGTCGCTGGTAACCTGGACTTCAGAACTGTCTACCTGAACCAGAGGTTTGACTATTTTGCCAGAGTCTTCTTCGATGAAACTCTGGGTTTTGGCATGACCTACAGCTGAAGTAGATTTTTTATTTGTGAACACCTTCTGATTATCATCTTTAGAATCTTGAGGCGGTTTAGATTGTGGTTTTCCCGGAGACTTTGTTGATTCTGAAGACTTTTCAGTCGAACTGAGACCTGAATTATCAGAATTTTTATCTTTGCCTGAATCAGGTTTTTTGTCAGTTTTATCTAAATCAGTACTGTTGTTTTTGTTGTTTTTGTCCATAAATAATAAGAGTATTTAAAACCTAAGCAAATACCGTTTTGAAATAGAAATCAGGTTAAAAATTGGCTAATTTCTCTGTAATGTAACGTGTTGTTTTAAAACACCAGTGAATAGATTATATTCTATTGGCACTAGTTCTATCCTGCTTAATTCTAGCTGATTATCAAATAATTATCCAATAAATTCTAAAATATTTTTTCCATCAATTCCTTTGCCATATGCAGATAATACGAATCTTTCCTCGGTAAAAAATTCCCTGGCAATTTCCTGAACCTGCTCCACAGTAACCTGATTGATCCTCTTACGATATTTCTGGTAAGAATCCAATCCGATATCATAAAGTTCACCGTAAAAAATTGCCGCCGCCAATGCAGTTCTGTGTTGCAAACCAATTTGGTGGGAACCAACTAGATATTCCCTGGTTCGGTGGAACTCTTCTTTACCAATAATTTCATTTTGAAGTCGTCTATAGTGTTTGAGTACTTCCTTGACGGATATTTCAAATGATTCCGGTCTAACAGCCAGATAACAAACAAAATATCCCGGAGCTAATCCTTCCAGACTCATCGCTTGCACATCGTAAGCCAAAGATTGTTCATCTCTGAGGTCCAAAAACAACCTTCCCGATTGACCACTGAGCACTGATGCTATAACCTCAAGAGGAAATCGTTGATTTTCCTGAATAGTAGCTCCCTTTACCCCGAGCATCAGGTGGGTCTGTGAAATATCAACTTCTTTAGTAAGACTGGCATGCTTATGATAATCATCAATTTTTACAGGCCAATCCCTAATAGTGCCTGCAGATTTAATCTGACCAAGTAAAAAATCAAATCTGTTTTTTACTTTTTCCGGTGAAAAATCCCCCACGATGGTGATGGTCATTTTATCCAAAGGATAACTGTCCTGCCAATATTTTGCCAGTTGACCAAGCTCCATGGCTGCAAGAGAAGCTTCACTACCATTGATATTGAGGCCAAAAGGATGGCTGGTTCCATAGAGGGCTTTTTCGAACAACCTTGCTGTCTGGTAACCGTGTCGATCCTTCTCACTGATCAATGTTTCCTGAAGCAGCTTTTTTTCACGTGCAAATTCCTTTGGATCCCAGAGGGGGAAAAGCATCGTTTGTGCAAGCAAATCAATACCTTCTTCCAAATTCTCACTGAGAACATCAAGCCGAAGACCAAAACTATTGCGACCGGAAAAACTAATCAGTTTTCCCCCTTTTTCCTCAAGCTTGCGGTGTATTTCTTCTCCACTGGCAAGTTTGCTTCCCCGAATAATTACCGAAGACAATAATTGAGAAATACCGTTATTATCGATATTTTCTGCCAATAATCCACCCTGCCACCCTATCCTGATAGTTGCAAAGGGTAATGTATGATCTTCAACGGTAATCAAGGTAATACCATTTTGCAGATGACTTTTTTTAATTCCAATACCCTCGGTTTTTTTAAGGGGCAAAATCTTTTTTGCAGGTGGAGGAGCAAGCAAAACTTCCTTGATTTCATCCTTTTCAACTTTACTGCTTTGGGGCACAACCAAAGAAATTTTAAGCGGGTTGGAGAAATATTTGTCATAAACCTTCCGCAATGACTTAAGATTGTGGTTATTCACATATTTCAAATATTCAGTTTCCCCTCCAGGATCTCCAATCAGGGAATTGTACCAGCCTATGGCACTAGCAGTACCCTGAACCGTCTGCAAAGTATAAATCTGATCACTTTTGAGGATCATCTTGGCTTTGTTCAACTCGGAAAGAGAGATTTCGCGCAATTTTTGCAATTCATTCTTGATAACTTCAAGGGCCGGAACAATATTTTCGGGAGGAAGAACACAACCCACCAGAAAACAACCCGTATCTGCCGGAGCAAAATTCCAAGCATAGGAATAAAGAGCAAGATCTTTTCTCAATTTCAAGGCTTTTTCCAGGCGGGAACTTTCACCTTCTCCAAGAATAATACCCAGAATATCAAGACCTGACGCTGTCATCAGATCAAAACTGTCTGTATGAAACCCCAGATTAAAATATGCTTCATTCCAGGGTCCTTTTTTCAAAGTGATCAATTTGTCACCAACTTTGAAAGAACTCCGACGACTGTACTGTTGAACCCCCTGGGAAGAAAAATGATATCTTGAATTTACTTCTGCAACCACCTGCTGATGCTCAACATCACCCACTACTACAATAGTGGTTTTATCAGGCGTATATCGAGAACGGATGAAATTTTCCAGATCTTCTTTTTTAAAATTATTGATAGTTTCACGGCGACCTATAATGGGATAGCCGTAATGGTAATCCTGGTAGATAAGGCTGAAAATATCACTGGATGCCAGCGCTGAGGGAGAGTTGTTGCGATGCTCCAATTCTTCAAGAACCACTTTCTTTTCCTTTTCCATCTCCCTTTTGTCGAAAGTTGAGGAAAGCAGGGCATCCAACAAGACATCCAAACCGGTCAGCCAACCTGAAGCTGGCATCACCACATGATAAACTGTTTCATCAAAACTTGTATAGGCATTGATTGAACCTCCCAGATTTTCAACTTCCTGGGCAATTTTTCCTACTCCTCTGTCTGCCGTACCTTTGAACAACATGTGCTCAATAAAATGTGCCAATCCAGCGCCGTCTTTTTTTTCTTCATCCGACGAACCTGTATCTATACGGATATTTACCGCCGTAACCGGCACCAGATTTGAACTCTGGGTAATAATTGTCAAACCTGAAGGCAAAATTGTTTTTTCTATGTTTTTGGTAAATATATCCTGCAAAATGGCAACCTTTCCTTTAACCGAGAGAATGGTCAATTTTATTTACTAACTCCCGTTTTAATACCATAAGGGATCAGACAATAAAAGAATTAAGAAAGGAAGCAAGATTCAAAAAAAGGTGAATTTGAACCAAAATTGTCCAAAAAAAGTTTTGCTTCCTAACAAAATAAAGGATATATTTATCCAAGTCAGTATCGCTCAAACACCTTTATCTAGTTCCCATCCCAGAAGTGGTGTTTTTGGCTGGTGAAGAAGTTTGCCACAGATGCGCGGAATAACTTCGCCGACATAGTTGTCACTATTTCAAGAAGTTATGACAAAGCAGATGAGGCAAACTTCCGTCGCCAGACGATGATATCCATTTTTGGGATGGGAACTATTTAGTTCCCGTCCCAGAAGTGGGAATTGTTAATTTAAATGATCATTACCATCGCTCCGGACTCTTTCAAGTCCTATTTAACTTCTATCCAGGCAACCAACATTATTTCGCTGGCTCTCAAAGCTAACAACCGCAAAAACACCATCTATCCCCTTCCACTAAGCGATGGCGGCGAAGGCAGTCTGGAAGTTTTCTGTCATTACAACCAATGTAAAATCCACTCCAAAAAAAGCACTGATCCACTGGGCAACAAACTGTCCTACCCTTATGCAATCTGTTCTCCAAAGAATATCGGCTTCATCGAATCAGCCAAAGTTATCGGTTATGAACTTATCCCTCAACCACTTGACAGCCCCCAAATTGCCTCGAGCTTCGGACTGGGCAAAGCCTTGAAAGATCTTTTCGATGATTACCCTCACCTTACCTGGTATCTGGCTCTGGGAGGAACCGCAACCATTGACGGCGGCAAAGATGCTTTGAGTGGACTTGGTCTTGATCTGCAAAATTCAAAAGGAGAAAAACCGAAATTGGGAGGAGGAACTCTGGCTGATCTGGATTCGATTGGACCGAAATCAAAAATAGTTGATTTGTCAAAACACAAGGTTAAACTGGTTTGCGATGTCAAAAATCCACTCCTGGGCTCCAACGGAGCAACCAGAATTTACGGTCCTCAAAAAGGCGTGAGGGCACGTGACATAGAAATGTTTGAAGCTGGATTCATCAACTTGGCGGAAGTCTTGAAAAAATCAATCGGTTCTTTTGTGGATCAGCCATCATATGGAGCCGCAGGCGGCATACCGGCAACCTTCAACAACCTTTTCAATTGGCCGCTTATTGATGGCAGTAATTTTTTTGCCTCCATTTCCCAACTGGAAAACAAAATTAAAGATTCCGATCTGGTTATCACCGGGGAAGGCAGGTTGGATTCCCAGACTTTTAATGGGAAATTAGTTGATAAAGTCATAAGAGCAGCCGGAAAACATAAAAGCAGAATTTTAATAGTCGCAGGCACCGCCAGTAATGATCTTCCCAAGCTTCCTCCTGAAATTGAAATTGAACTGCTCAGACCTCCGGGCAGCAAATTGCCGCAAAACAAGGTGCAAGTAAAGGAAGAACTGCTGACAAAAATTGCCAATAAATTTAACTTGTAACAGCATTTTCTACTTTTTAATTGAGAACCGAGAACACTCAGCTTGAAATAAACAGTTTTTGGATATATTATTTTTTAATAGATTCCAATATTTGAGAACCTGTACGACTTTTTGAGTTGCTAAGAACTTTATTTTAATAGTTTTTATCCCGTTTCAAACGTATTTATCAATAGATTTTGGGTAACCAACACCCGCTAATTTGCAAACAACCAGCAGGAATATATGTCATCCATAAATACAAATTCCGTCCCTACTTTGCAAGATCATCAAAAATGGCAGATGATGCCGAGGGATCAGCAAACCCTTTTCTTATTGTCAAAAATTGACGGTAAGGCAACAATTAACGATATTGCTTCTTTATGCACCCGCTCCCCTGATGATGTAACCAAAGAACTGAAAAAACTGGCCGAAGCCAATATAGTTTATTTTGACTCGGAGGAACCATCTAAAAAATCAACTTCCGGTGAATATCTCATCCCTGAACAATATCTTGTTCCCCTTGAATGTGTTGAAAAACTTCAGGGGCTCGATGAAGTGGAGATTTCTCAACAAAGACAGGAAGAAATCCTCAGAGTTCACAACACTATCAGCAAACTCAATCCAGTTCAGATCTTTCATCTTGATGGAGACTACTCAGACAAGGAAGTAAAAAGGAAATTTCGCAAATTCACCATGAGGTTTCATCCCGACCGCTATTATGGTAAGAAACTCGGTCCCTACAAAGAAATACTCCATCAGATTTTCAAAATAATTTCTGATAATTACAAACTGGTTGCCCAACACGAAAATCGACAAAAAATCCAGGATGCTTTTCGGGGAACCATCTCTTTTACCAATCCCCTGCACCAGACAGGTAAAAAAAAAAGTAAAAAATCTGCAGGGTTCACTTCAGTAAACAAACAAGCTTTCTCCAAAAACAACAATCAAAGAAAAACAAGTTTTGCTCAAAAAAGTAAATATGATAAGATCAATCCTTCCGGAGAAGGAAGTACAGGCAAAAAATATAATTCAATCCTGAACCCAAAAATTAAACCGGGAATTTTGCTGGATTCGGCGAAAGAACTTTTTGCCCAGAAAAAATTCGAACAGGCTATTGTCAACATGACAGCCGCCGATACTCTGAGTTCCCGAAAGGTAAATAACAATAATCTTAATCTACTAATTAACAAAATAAACAATAAAAAGATTTCCAGTTATTTTATGAAAAAGGGAAA
>JAQICJ010000141.1 GCA_027858615.1 Deltaproteobacteria bacterium | reverse complement strand
ACTTAAGATTTATCAGGATATCACAGCAAAAACTACTGAAAAACAACCGGTGTGGAAAAAGGTCGAAAAGTTTGAACGGAATGTCGCATTGCTCAAAAAGATTGTCGAATTGGAAGAGGAAATAAAAAACACCCAAAGTGAATATACCAAACAGGAGGAAGAATTTAGCCAGTTTGAACCCCAAAAGAAAAGGCTGGAAGTTGCCCAAAAGGCTGCCAGAGTTGAAAGTGATCATGGGCGTTTCAAGCAATTGGAAAAAGATCAGCAGGAAGAAAAAAAGCAACTTGCAGATGAAAATAAAAAACTGCCCGAATTAAAGCTTCAGGTTGAACAGGCTGAACTCAAGTTGAAAAAAACCGAAAAACAAGTGGCAGATGTTCGAGTTGAGAGCAAAGCAATTCGCAAATCCATCAGCAAGATGCGTTTATTGGATCAGAGAATCCAAAGCAAAAGGGAGGGAGTGCAGGAGATTCAAAAAGAATGCAGTAAATTTGAAGATTCACTGAAAAAGCTGGAAAAGTTGAAAGAGGCAAAAAAGGCGATTCTGCAAAAAAATGAGAATAATCTGGGCAAAACCGAAGATTATCTTAAAAATAATTCAGTTGATGCAACTTTGGGAGATGAGCTCAGCGGGATAAAAGAAAAGTTCGAAAATATTTCATCTGTGGAAGCAGAATTAGATGAAGAAAATAAGAAGAAAGCAGAATTAAAAAAAGACCTGGGGGTAGTTGAGCAAGAATTCATTAACAGCAAGAAGAAATTGGAAACTCATAGGCAGACAATAAAAAAGTTGAAGGAAGAAACAGAGGAAAAAGAAAACAAACTGCAAGAGTTGGTAAATGAAAAATCACTGGAGGCTTTGCGCAAAAATAAAGACAGGTTGATTGAAGAAAAAGCAACTATAGAAAATATTCTGGATTATGAGGAAGCCAGGAAAAAACTCGTAGCCGGAAAACCCTGTCCCTTGTGTGGTTCTAAAGAACATCCCCTGGTGGGAGATAGAATTTCCGACGGTGGTGAAATAGCAGAACAGATTGTTAAAATTTCAGAACAGATTGAAAGAATAGAAGTACTGCAAAAAGAAATTAGTAAACTGAAAGAGAAATTGAGCGGACAGGTTGCAACCCAAAATGAACAGGAAAAACAAAAACTCGAGGTTGAGAACAATAAAGTTAATCTTGAAAATAAGATAAAAGGCTCAGTTGAACTTATTGATAAAAAGAAAAATTTTCTGCAGATGGCTCAAGAAAATATTCTGAAAAAACTGAGCCTATATGGTATCAAGGAGATTACTGATGACATTAAAGCCTGGTTGGAAGATCTGAAAGGCAGAGTGGACAAGTGGAAACAGCAGGATAAATTGAAAAGGGAGTTGGAAAAGAAAAAAGGCGAGTTGATTATTGAATTGAAAAACATGGAGAATAATATCTCCAAAGATCAGAACAGTCTGAAAGAAAAGCAGAAATTACGTGGCGAGTCAGTTGCAAAAATGGAGAAGCTCAGAAAAGAGCGGCGGGATAATTACGGGGAAAAAGAACCCGACACCGAAGAAAAGCGTCTGGACAAGCAAGTGGCAGAGGCCGAAAAAGCCGAGAAAATTGCAAGAGAATCATTGACTCAGGCTAGCAGCAATTTAAGCAAAGTTAATAATTTGATAATCGATCTCAAAAATAGAATTACCAAACGTTCCCCGGTATTAATTAAAGCCGAGAAAAAGTTTGAAGAAAATCTGATAAAGCAGGGATTTACCAAAGAAAGTGAATTTTTAGAGGCGCGAATGTCTCCGGAAGCCAGAGACAACATCAAAAAAGAATTGGATGATTTAAAGGAGAAGCGGACCCGCTTGCAGACCAGGTTGGATGATAAAAAGAAAAGTTTGCAAGTCCAAAGGCAAAAGGACCTTCCTGAGGTTGATCTGGAAGAATTGGAAAAAAGATTGCCGGATAAGCGAAAAAAACTGGAGGAGTTGATTGAAGAGATTTCTTTGTTGAAAAAACAATTGGAAGATAACGAAAAGGCTTTGGAAAAGATTGCTGAGGAACAGGAAAAAATAGATGCCCAGATAAAAGAATGGCGTAAATGGGGTAAATTGAATAATCTTATCGGTTCAGCGGACGGGAAAAACTATCGCAGATTTGCCCAGGGGCTTACCTTTCAAATTGTAGTAGATCAAGCAAATCAGCAGTTGAATGAGGTTATTGAGCGTTATCTTCTGGTTCGAGATGAGAAAAATCCGTTGGAATTAAATGTATATGATCGGTTTCAGGATGGAGAGAGAAGTACCAAAAATTTGAGCGGAGGAGAGAGTTTTATTGTAAGTTTGGCGCTGGCATTGGGACTTTCGCAGATGTCCAGTCAGAATGTCCAGGTAGATTCTCTCTTTTTGGATGAAGGGTTTGGAACCTTGGATGAAGAAAATCTGCAAAAAGCATTGAATGCTCTGGCCAGTCTGCATCAAGAGAATAAACTTATCGGAATAATTTCCCACGTACAGGCTTTGAAAGAAAGGATTCCAGCTCAGATCAACATAATTCCCAAAACAGGGGGCAAATCTGTGTTGAAGGGCCCGGGTTGCAAGCGGGTTGCCGACAAGTAACTGAAGAGAATCTGGAGTCTCCTCGTCTTGGATAATAAAGTAGTATAACTTGGCACAATTTTGGTATGCAGACTACCTGGAAACTGCGAGAGAAATTTTAAGACAGAAGCCTTATTGACAAGAACAAAGTTATAGGGGAATATTTCTCTACTTGAATAAGAATAAAATATCAGGTTTGCAGGAGTTTTGCATGACAGAGAAAAAAAAATCAAAAAAGAAAAAAATCCTTATTGGGATAGCAATACTATTAATTTTGCTAATTGTTGGAGTTGGTGGATATTATGCTTATGCTGTCATGAATCCAGCAGAACCTGAAATTACAATGGAAACCGGGATGGATTGCAGTGAAACCGGTTTATGTAATAAAAATTGTGCTCTTAAATGCCCGGGGGGATTAAAGCGGCTTCCCTGCATGCGTCATTGTTCCGCCCGTTGTGTCAAACAAGCCTGTCCTTCAGGTGTAGAACCTTTTGATGACCTAATGGCATGTATTGAAGGGGAATGCCTTTTAAAATGCATGAATGGCCCAACACCCACCTGTGAAAAATGCTACAATGCAAAGTGCGTTGATTTGGTAAAAGCCTGTGATGTCCAAAAATGCAATAATCAGGACTAAGTAGTTCCCGTCCCAAAAATGGATATCACCGTCTGGCGACGGAAATTGGATTAATCTGCTTTGTCATAACTTCTTGATATAGTGGCAACTATATCTTCAAAGTTATTCCGTGCATCTCAATCCAATTTCTTTACCAGCCAATAACACCACTTCTGGGACGGGAACTAAGTAGTTCCCGTCCAGGTTAAATTTTCCTTCCAGTTTTCTTGCCTACCAATCCACCACATAAGAACTTTCCCTGTATTTTCCACCCCCTTGGTTTTGCCCAACTTGACCAAGTCAAGTTTTCTTCCTTATAATTCCATGTAATTTTGGAAGAAATTTAACCTGGTGGGTTTTGAAAATATTTGCTGATAGTTTAAAATCGTGGTGAGGATTGCAGTGGAGGTGGAAAATTACAGGGAGCACTGGAGAGGAAAAGGAGTCAGGAAATTGACCTGGTCAAGTTTGTTTAAAAAAAACTTCAATTTTCAGTAGAAATTTAATACCATTGTGTTCATTACAAAAATGGGAGGAAATAAATTATGAAAAATTTGGGAATTATGCTTTTTTCCGTTGCTTTTGCTTTTTCCTGCAAAGCTGAATCAGATACGGTTGATTATTGCGGAAATGGCTACGTTGATATGAGCGAAGCTTGCGACAAGGACAATCTGGCCGGCCAATATTGTCAACTGCTTGGCTATCATGGTGGCAGACTTGCTTGTACAGATGAGTGTCAATTTGATGAAAGCAATTGTATTGAAGCCGGATTTTGTGGTGATGGTAAAATTCAGAGTGACAAAGAAGCCTGCGACGGAGACAGTTCAATTCTCAACAACAGTTGTTCTGTAATTGGTTATTCTGGAGGAAATTTGGCCTGCACAGAAGATTGCCGTTACAATATAAGTGATTGCGAAGGGGCAGAAAATTGTGGGAATGGAACAATTGAAGCTCCGGAACTATGTGATGGTGAAAATCTGAATGGATTTACTTGCAGTGGTCTTGAAGGATTTTCCGGTGGTAATTTGTTCTGTGGCAGTGATTGCCGATTTGATACAAGCGGATGTTTTTCTCAACCCCAATGTGATGACGGCAAAGTGGAGGGTGCCGAACAATGCGACAGCAGCAATCTTCAAGGTCAAAACTGCGAAAGTTTGGGGTTGATTAGTGGCAAATTGAACTGTACCCCTGAATGCACATTTGATGTTTCCGGTTGTGAAGGTGAAGAAAGTTGTGGAGATGGAATTTTGCAATTGAATGAACAGTGTGACCAATCGGAATTTGGCGATCAAAAATGCATCAGTCTTGGTTTTTATGGGGGCAAGCTTAATTGCACCGATTCCTGCAAGTTGGATACCAGTCAATGCGAGGCTTACGGTAGATGTGGTGATGCAGTTGTTCAGGAAGTTTACAATGAACAATGTGACGGGGGCGAGTTAAATGGTGCCACCTGCGCAGATTTTGATTATTATGGAGGAAACCTTTTTTGTAAAACCAATTGTCGATTTGATTTTTCCGATTGCGAAAATGCAGGTATTTGTGGTGATAATCTTATTCAATCCCAGGAAGGTGAAACCTGTGACGGCACCAATTTCGTGGGAGAAACTTGCGAAAATGCAGGCCATACCTATGGAGGCGAGTTAACTTGTGTTGATTGTACAACCATCGATTTCTCCAGTTGTAGTGGCAGTTGTGGTGATAATTTGTTACAGACGCAAGAAGGTGAAACCTGTGATGGTACAAACTTCGCTGGGGAAACATGTCAAGGTTTAGGGTATATGCATGGTGGAGTTTTAACCTGCAACAATGAATGTATGGGAATATCAACCGAATTTTGTCATGTATTTCAGCAAATTTCCGCGGGCTCTACAAACAGTTGTGGTTTGACACTTTCCGGAACCATATATTGCTGGGGAGATGGTTCAGATGGAGCTTTGGGAGATGGTCAAAATGACGATTCCGGAATTCCAGTACTTGTAATTGGAGGTCACTCATTTGACGCAATTTCTACAGGCAATTTCTACAGTTGTGCAAT
Source organism: Deltaproteobacteria bacterium (assembly GCA_027858615.1). Lineage (GTDB taxonomy): Bacteria > Myxococcota_A > Polyangia > HGW-17 > HGW-17 > JAQICJ01. The sequence continues at coordinate 2,258 of JAQICJ010000141.1, read as the reverse complement.
TGCCACTGGAGGAGAAGTTTACTGTTGGGGCAGCAATTATTATGGCCAACTGGGTGATGGGACAACCAATAACTCCCTCCAGCCACAACCGATAATAGGGAATTACTCATTCCAGTCTATTGCGGCAGGCGTTTATCACACTTGCGGGGTAACCGATTCCGGAGCTGTTTATTGCTGGGGGATAAATAGTTATGGCCAACTGGGGGATGGAACAAACAATGATTCACCAATTCCGGTATTGATAGATGGAAACCACCAGTTCCAGTCAATTTCTACTGGCAATAATCATACTTGTGCCATTACCGATCTCGGCGTTGCTTATTGTTGGGGCTTAAATGATGTTTACGGACGTTTGGGAGATGGCTCAGGTGTTAACTCCACTGTTCCTGTCATGGTAAGTGGCAACTATACTTTTCAGCAAATTTCCGCCGGGGTGTATCATAGTTGTGGGGTAACCGATTCCGGGACCGCCTATTGTTGGGGTCGCAACAGTGACGGTCAACTGGGAGATGGAACCACCACTGTTTCTTCTACACCGATACCGGTAAGTAGCGGCTATACATTCCAAAATATTTCAACCGGGAACTATCACAGTTGTGGGGTAACCGATTCCGGGGCTGCCTATTGTTGGGGTAGCAACAGTGACGGTCAACTGGGAGATGGAACCACCACTTCTTCAGCTACACCTGTTCCCGTAAGTGGCAATATCACCTTCCAGTCTATTGTTTCCGGATCTTTTTACAATTGCGGGGTAAGCGATGTCGGGTCAGCCTACTGCTGGGGCAGCAACGATAATGGCCAATTGGGAGATAGCACTACCAATAATTCATTGGCACCTGTTCTTGTTACCGACTTCTAATCAGTTCCCTGGATTTTTTTTTATCATAATGGCAGTCAGGGGTTGATCTATTCTAAATAGTGGCTAAATTAAGCATTAGTGAATAATCAATGCGCTTTTCATTGCTCTCACTGTTGTTGGGTACATTTTTATTGTGTCCGGCAATTGGTCAACGCAGCATTGTCTCAAGGTCGTTTTTGCTTAAAACGACCCAGCGATGCACCCCAACAGCTTAATTTTCTTCATCTTTGTAGAATGAGCTGAATTTGGGGGCGAAATGGCTTCGACGGGGTTATAGAAGTTGCAGTTGCGTCCGAGGTCTCCGCCATGGTCCTCGTTAAATAGGTGGAATTTCTTTTAAGTGCAGAAGACAATACTTTAGCACTGGCTGCATAAAAGCGTAGCCACGTCATACCGGCAACTCCGCCGACAGGTGTTGGTAATGGCGTCGATTAAGTCGGCTCAGTTTGGATTACACCAGATAGACCCAAACGAAATTTATTCTGGCTGGTCTGTTGAAAAGTCTGTTATTCGACGTGTCCTCAGACGAGATTTAAAAGAATAACTACGACGTAGATACTGTTATGGAATATCTCCGGACCCGGGTTCGACTCCCGGCGCCTCCACCATTGTAACCATCTGATATGATAAGCAATGTTGGAATTTGTTTTTATCAATAGTGACCGTGAGGTGACCCAGTCAAACCATGTTTAAAGGTGGTTTGAAATGGAAGTTAATTAACAACCGTTTCAAAAATCTAGAATTTTGAAACGGTTGTAGGTAATTCATGAAAATTATAATTGGTTGATCATAGGTTTTGGGAAGAGAAGAAAAGAAAAGGAATAATTCCCAAAATCAGAAAAAGACCTTCATATTTAAAACAGAAAATATGCTAATTTGAATTGTATTTTTCTAAAATTCCAATTGCTTCTCTTTGGACTTTTGGGCTGAGGTGTGTATATCTCATAGTGGTTTTCACGTCGCTATGGCCTAAAAGTTCTTTTAGAACGGCTATTGGAACTCCTGAACTTACTAACTCACTTGCAAAAGTATGTCTAAGCACATGCCATCCACAGGGCTCAATTTCAGCCTTTTTACATGCTTTCCTTAAAAGTTTCCCTCCTCTGGAAACTGATAAATGACTTCCATCTTTTTTGGAAAATATAAATTTTCGTTTGTGCATGTAACTCTTTAAAAGATCTAAAGTCGATTCTGTTAAAGGTACTGATCTGGATTTTCTACTTTTAGGGGTTGTTATTTTTCCTCTAACATAATTTTTCCTCACATATAGTATTGATTTTTTAAAATCAATATCTTTCCATCTTAATCCAAATAGTTCACCTCTCCTCAACCCGGTTTTTACTGCTATCGTAAACATTAATTCAAAATTTTTATCAAGTAATCCCAGTGCAACTTTTAA
>JAQICJ010000012.1 GCA_027858615.1 Deltaproteobacteria bacterium | reverse complement strand
TATCAAAACCTGTTACACGTCTCTGAGATTGGAACGCTGGAGCAAAAACACCAGAACCTGGATTTATCAAGGAGAAGTTCATCTGAATCCAGATATTAAACAGAACAAGCATCAGTAGCTTTACAGGTTGCATGTTTTTTTACCAAAGGCGACAACTGTCTTGGTAATCAACGTTTAAAAGAATCTGATTATGTAAAATGGAAATTTAAAATTATTTGTTAAATATCAATTGCTCTTTTGATGATCAATATTATGATGTCAGTAATTTATAACTGAGATTATATTAAAGTTATCAGATAAAACATCCTGCTAATTATTTCGGAAAATGGAGGTTATCATGCGTAAGTTTCTTATTTTATTACTCTTATTATCTATCAATATCATCTCGTGCGATGATGATTCAAATAATACTGGTGATTCCAATAACAATTCATGTTCAGAAGGAGAAATCCTTTGCGGGGACGTATGCACAACTACAAGCGATAATCCTCAACACTGCGGAGATTGCGACACTTCCTGTTCTGATGTTGAAACCTGTATCGATGGGCAATGTACGTCTTCCCTGTGCACGCCGCAAAACTGTACAGGGTGCTGTGACGGCAATACCTGCAGGACGGGAGGCAGTAGTAGCGCTTGTGGAAGCAACGGAATAGCTTGCGCACAATGCTCCGATGGTGAATGCGAAAACAATGGGTCCATCAATCAATGTACCACCTCTTGTAGCCCAGATAATTGCTCAACATGCTGCACAAGCAGTGGAACGTGTGTGAGTGAGGCATCTGATGCTCAATGTGGAACACGCGGCGAGGAATGCGTCTCTTGTTCTAGCAGTTCCAGTTGCACAAGCGGAGCATGCGTATCGGATTCATGCCTCGAAACCTGCAATGGCTGTTGTTTGCCGGACGGAACTTGTATTAACCATCTAAGTGCCAATGCAGACGATAAATGCGGGAGAATCGGCGGTCTTTGCGAGAATTGTGCCGACTATGGCGCCAATTGGATATGCAGTTCAGGAGGTTGTATCACCGAAACCTGTCGAGAGTCATGTACGGGCTGCTGTAATGGCGACACATGCGTCTCCCTTGAGGAACAGGATGATGCAAATTGCAGACATTTTGATAGTTGGGATTCTCCTGCTCCTTCGTGCACCGATTGTGGTCCCTTAGCGTGTCAAGAGCAGCCTGGTTGGGACCGTCATGTCTGCTATCTGGATGCTCAGAGTTTGAGTATCTATTTGTTAGACGGCGAGATGCCGGAGTTCGATGAAGATGGGGATTCATGGGATCCATACGGACTGCCTGATCCTTTTGTGACTCTCAGTGAGTACTACTCAAATAGCATGGTAGGGAGCCCTGCAATGGATGACACCCTATTTCCAGATTGGAGTGATAATCCTTATGAATGGCAATTCGATACCTTTGGTCTATGGACAAGACATTTCTACGTTGTCGATGAAGATAGCGCTGTCCATGACATCATGTTTTGGTGTGATCCCAATATGACAATATTCGAAAGGGATCGAAAACATCTAATCAACGCGTTTATTGATGGAGAAGTTCAAGAGTGTATTGATTCTGATACGGGTGGCATTATTAGATACAGAGCGGAAATCAATTATTAGCACAAAGAGTCGTACCAGATTGCGGGGACAAATTTGGATTAAAGATCTTCAGCTTCATGGGAAAGTAGGCAGTGTCCAAACGAGGGTCATCCTTTAACCTCCCAAACGCAGGGACCACTCCAATGCAATCAATGAAGTCTAAGGCAAATAAAGCAATAACGGTGGATGTCAACGCAGTTTTCGGGTTTAGTTGAAATTATGCTGCGCCGGGTCCCTCTGTGTCAGAGAAGTTGTCTCCTTGTGAGTAATAATTTTAAGTTGTTTTTTAGTAAAATATTTTGGCAAAATATGATCTGAGGATCGGATTAATTTATTTTGGAAATTGTGCTAAACTTCTTTTAAAAAGGATGATTATTAAATGAAAATTTTATCTGTAAGTTTTATATTTGTATTGTTCATTTTTGGGTGCGACGATGATTCAGCCAACAATACCCAAAGCTGCGGTGCCAACGAGCATTTAGAAGACATGGCTTGTGTTTGCAACGACGGTTATCACTTTGAAAACAACGAGTGTATTTCAGAATCAAATAATTGCACTGAGCCCTGCGGTGATAATGAACATTGTGAAGACGGGGCTTGTGTTTGCGACGACGGTTATCATCGGGATGGGGATAATTGTGTACTTGATAATACCAATCCCTGTGCCAATGTTGATTGTGGAGAGCAAGGCAGCTGTGTAAACATTGAAGGTGCGGCCGCCTGTGAGTGCGATTATGGGTATGTCAGTTCTGACCAGTTCTGTATCCATTTGCGCGATGCTTTTGACCAGGCTGTTGCCAATCAGGATTCGGACTTGGTTTGGTTGCTTTGGAGCAAATATGACCACCCTGTCCGCCTTAATGGAGAAATTCTTTTTATCACCAGGGCTCAACCTGATGAAGATATTCGTCTGATCGGAGATTTTAATGCTTGGGATGAAAATGCCCAGCCCATGTCCACCCTTTTCCTTGATGAATTTCGCTATCAAATAGTTCAAGTCAGTCACAACGATCCGGTTTTTTACAAATACAAAAGCAATGAATGGTACCCTGATCCGGATAATCAATATTTTATTTTCAACCCCGATAATAATTCTGTAGTTTTTGGAGAAGGCAAAGGCAGAATTACTGCTCGCACGGTACCTTCAGTTGACCTCAATAACAACGAGCGCCAAATCTATATTTACCTGCCTGGTGCTTATTTCCAATCTTCCAGCAAGTTCCCGGCAATTTACATGCAAGACGGTGATAACTTATTCGCCGGCAATCCTTTAGCTATCTTTGGAACCTGGAATATCCGCACCAACCTGGATCAGGCTATTGAAGATGGACTTCTGGAGCCGGTGGCCGTTGTTGGAATTACTACTGTCAACCGGGAAGAAGAATATTTACATGTGGACGGTTTGCTGGATACAGAGCAGGTGGGAAAACTTGACTTGTATACAAATTACTTGATCAATACTGTGATCCCGGAAATGGAAACTTCTTTCAGATTCGAAAGTGCCAAAGAATCCAGAGCTGTGTCAGGTTCTTCTCTCGGTGGAATTTCCTCTTTTATCATTGCCTGGAATAATCCCGATATTTTTGGAAAAGTTGCCTCTTTCAGTCCTTCGAGTTGGATTGGAGAAGAACCGGAATCAGATCATCTGGTTTCCATGCTTGACATCGTCAACAGTGCCACTTCACTACCCACCTTGAAAATATATCTCGACAGCGGCGATACCAACCAGGACGGAACTTCCACCTATGCTTCCGATGCCAGAGTTTATACGGAATATTTGCGCAATCAGCTTATTTCCAAAGGTTGGAGCGGGCGTAGCGAATGGCTGGAATCGGGAGAAACTGCTCCCATAAATTATTCTGTTGATACTCCCCAGGAACAAATTCCAACCCTCTGGTGGAGTGCCGACACTCCCCAAGACTACAGTGACTATTTTGATTATCTTAAACCACAAAACAACCTTTTGCATCTTGTGGGACAACAACACAAACACAACGAACCCGCCTGGTCTCAACGAGTAAATGCAGCCTTCATCTATCTTTTTCCCACCCAGTCCGGAAGTTGAAATTATCCTTACAGATAAGGAATAATCCCTTTGTATTTTTGAAAAAATAAACAAGAAACATGAAAGATAATACAAAGATAATACAAAGATTAGAAGATTAGGAATTACTAAATGAAATCAGATTATTTAATAAAAATTAAAAAGGAAGTTGTTTCTTTTCCTGAGTTGATCCCAGGTAGAGTAATTGCTCAACACAAGGATTTATACAAAGTAGTTCCCGTTCAGTTGAAACAAATTTCCAATATAGATACAGTTAATAATTCTCACTCAGGGGTGGATATTAAATTAGAGATGGGATCTGGGGAAGTATTAGCGGAAATATCCGGGAAACTCCGGCATGAGGCTGCGAAGGCTGAAGATTTTCCCGCGGTTGGCGATTATGTGCTGATAGATAGAGAAGATTCTGGTCAGGGCAATGGAATTATCCATCGGGTAATGTCGCGAAAGAGTCTTTTTAGTCGCAGAGCACCGGGTAGTTTACAAGGTTTGCAAGTTATAGCGGCAAATATTGACACAGTATTTATCTGCATGTCCCTTAACAACAATTTTAACCTGCGCAGAATGGAGCGTTATCTTGCAATTGCTTGGAACAGTGGAGCTATGCCGGTGATAGTATTGACAAAGTCTGATCTTTGTGAGGACTTGGATCAGAAAGTGGAGCAATTGGAAGATATTGCATTTGGCGTTGATATTGTGGCAACTTCCAGCAAAAAAAAATCGGGTCATGAGGGAATCTTAAATTATTTGAAGGAAAATCGTACAGTTGCTTTTGTTGGTTCATCCGGAGTTGGCAAATCTACTCTAATCAATCTTATTCTTGGCAAAAATATCATTGAAACCCGGAAAGTTAGAAAAGATGACAAAGGACGACATCAGACAACAAAAAGAGAGTTATACCTTACCTTGCAAAAAGCAGCTGTGATTGATACTCCCGGAATGCGAGAGTTGGGTGTGGAACGAGCCAATCTTCAGCGCAGTTTTGTCGAGATTGAACAATTGGCTGAACAATGCAAATTTCGAGATTGTTGTCATGATAAAGAACCGGGTTGTGCTGTAAAAAAAGCTGTTGAGAAAGGAATAATTTCAGAGGAAAGGCTGCTGAACTACCGAAAACTCAAAAAGGAAGCCAAGTATGATGGCTTAAATTTTAAACAGATTGAAAAAGCCAAAATAAAAGAGATGTTTTCAGAGTTTGGAGGAATAAAAAACGCCAAAAAGTATATAAAAACTTTGGAAAAACTTAAGAACTATATTGACAAATAGAGAAAGTTTTATACTATAATTTAGTGCTGAAAATTTTATAATATTTGAAAGGATTCTTATGAAGTATTTAATATTGCTGCCTTTATTTGCTTTTACTTTTGCTTTAGGTTCATCCTGTGGTCCCAATAAAAGGACTTTAGTCAGAAAAGCGTCTTTCTCAATGAATTGCCCTCGAAATCGACTTAGAATTAGAAGACTCTCTCAAAAACAATATGGGGTCATAGGC
>JAQICJ010000105.1 GCA_027858615.1 Deltaproteobacteria bacterium | reverse complement strand
TTACCAGACGCAACCAGGAAAAAATTGCCTGCAACCAAAATCTGCTTTCGGCTGTGAGCTGTTTAAATAAAGATTTTTCTTCACCCGAAGCCAACGCTGAAACATAAAGAGCATAATTTTTGTACAATTTTTTGCGAAAATCTGACTTGTCTTTGACAAATTCGGATACAGGAATATTCCTGATGTCAATTTCATGTAAAATCAAAGCAGTAAAATAACCCCGATTGAGTGCCAATTTTGATTGTACGACCCTTATTGCTTCTGATTTATCTGAATCAACCAGCAATCGCAAAATTAATTTCTGCAACCTGATAGTTGAAAAATGCTTTTCATAAAATTCCAATTCCAGATCAGCATCTTTTACAGCCTGTACCACTGTTTTGCGAAATCGCTGCTGATTTGCCAGCTGCATCATCTCGTTATAAAGCTTTTCCTTCCTGAATTTACCGATTAAAGCCACTGCTGTATTTACTACCTCTGGTTTTTCATCCAGAAGCAATTTTTTTAGATAAATCTCGCTTTGTTTTTCAGATAAATGAACACATATTTTTGCAGCCAGGATTCTGTTTTTGTGATCCCCAGAATTATAAAGAGAAGTTAGCAATTCCAGTAAAACTTGATCTTCAGTTATAATTTTCCTGTGAAGCAGCAATAACAACCCACTACCCTTTTTGTGCAAATTTGTTGAATTTTCATATAACCACCTGGCAATTTCATTTACCCACTTAGTTTTGAGTTCTGACAGGATGGATACAACCCGAGCTAAAATTCTGCCGTCTGTACATTGTTTCAGCACACTTGAAAAGAATTCTTTTTTTGCCGAATCTGGTAAAAATTCCGCTAAATCAACAGCTCTGATTTTTGACAGAACCGGATCTATGTGGGGAAACCGAGCTTCAAAAAAAGCCTCCACCTGATGCAACTCCAGCTCTTTGTATTGGGCAAGCAAGGATACGGCAAAAGAAGATTCTTCAAAACTTGAAGAAACAACTCTGTCTTTAAGATTGTTCAGAAGGGATTTGTCAGGTGATAATCCCGAGTGACCATAAAATGCCGGTGAAAGAGTTTTTTTCTTGAGTGCCTTTTTCAATTCCTGATCATAAGCTGAAGCAGCCTTGAAACTCAAAAAAAGAAAAACAAAGGAAATCAGCAGAGCAAGAATTGCTATTATCTGAATCCCCTGTGCTTTGAGAGGGAGCAGAATAAACCCCGTTGCCACAGTTCCCACCGGAACCACTACGGTTCTTAAAAATAAACTTGCTGTTTCCTTTTCGGGAGGAGAAAAAGGTGTAATCAACTGGTTTCTGGAATTGATGTAGATGGTAAGTCGCAACACACTGGCTCCTACAGCAAAAACCAGCGCCCAGGTCAAAGTAGGGAAAACAATGAAAATCGGAAAAAAAAGAACCAGGAAAAAAGGTGTAATGATGGTGATTTTATTTACGCCAAATTTTTTCATGATTTTGCTCATGAAAAGGGTTTGAATAAAAAACACCCCTAAATTTATGTAAAATTGATAGTTACCAAAAAAAGCAGCCATACCATCTTTGCCATAATACGCCCTTACTGCTTTTTTTAGAATGAAATCAGTGCAAAGAAAAACAGGGATCGAAAAAAGAATAAATAGAGTAAGATAAAAAGCCAGACGATTGGTGGCAAGCAACCGTAAACCTCTGCTGATCAGATTTTTTTCCTGATCATGGAAAGTTTTTCTTTGTTTTTCAAAATCAATTTTGAGGGGAAAAAGAGCACTGATATTCAAGAAAGAAAAAGCCACCAGAATATACAGGATAATCTGAGTCCCCCAGATAGTACTGAAAACATTTATGAACTTGCCGGCAAAAGCACTTCCCAGGGAAAACCCGGCAGCAATAATCGGCAGCAATACTTTTGCTCTTCTGCTGTAAAAAACCCTGGTTGTGTAGTGCCAAAAACTGATTGTAGAAAAAACTGCCAACAATTTAATCCAGATTGAAATCATAAAAAGAGGACTGGAACGAAGCAGAAGTTGTGGGAAAGCAATAACTGCCAACAATCCTGTTGTTAGAACACTAAGAATGGCTATATCCGTTTTTTTGCTTCCATATTTATTTTGAAAAAAAGAAAAAGGTAGAGAAAAAGCAACCAAGGCTACTGATACACTGCTGTATAGCCAGGGCAAAAATTCACTGGGAAAAAGATTGAGGAAAACCGCTCCCTGATAAGAATAAGCTGAAACCACAATTATGGAAACAAAAACCGCCCTCAACATTAAAAGAAAAATGAGTGATTTTTCGTCTTTGTTCATATTGGGGAAAGCAAAAAGTTTATTCATTTTCACCTGCGACCTTGATCAGATTACCTTACCCATCGGAGCAATTTCAAATGGGAGGTAAGGAAGGCCGATTTGAGAATTTTATTCTGAAACGGAAAAAATCAAAAAGAAGATCGCAAACTCAAGATAAAAGATCTTCCAGGAGCCCAAACTCCTGAACCATGATATTTATAATGGACATCTGCCAAATTATTCAAATCCAGAGTAACAAAAGTTTTGGCCTTCTTATGGGGATAATTGAAAATTCCCAACCAGGCTCTGAGATTTATTGTGTACCAACCCGGAGTACCATTGTCTGGAATTCTCAAGTCACTTTCATCATGAGTTGAAAGTCGATCCTGTTTGCGGGCAAAACGAAGATATCCTTCCAGAAACCCTGCATAATTGGCATTAAAACTGTTTTTATAACCCAGTTTAAGCATTCCGTAAATAGGTGGAATTCTGGAAAGAGGATGGGTTTCTCCGTCGTTGTTTTTGCTCTCCCCCCAAACATAGGTCAGATTGCCTCCGGCGTATAATCCCATTTTCAACCTGGTCAGGAAAGCTGTTTCAACTCCGGTTACCAGCCCCCTGTCACCATTTACACTTTGAACTACCTGCTGTCCGTCTATTGTACTGTTTCCTTCCCACTGGGATTCTTCCCGATCGATTATACCTTCAATTCGCGAAAGCCATGAAGATACAGACAGAGCAAAACGATCAGAGGAAAAGCCTGTAGTAAACTCAATGGAATCTGAATATTCCGGTTTCAAATCAGGATTGGGCACATGAAAGTATTTGCCGGCGTTTCCAAGCATGACAGTTTCCTGGAGATTAGGAGCCCTGAATCCCTGACTGAAAACGAGAGAAGTGTTGATTAGTTCTTTATAAAGATGCTGAACACCAAAATTAAAAACATTGCCAAAAAGTGAAAAATCAACTTCAGGAAGAGCGTTTCTAGAAGGAGAATTTCCTTCTATTCCATGAAATCGATAGCCACCGTACAGTTTGATGGTATGATCTGGAACTTTTTGCAGTAATCGGTATTCGGAATTCAGGTAAATGCCCCAGTTTTGATAGGAAGAACCATCAGGATATGAAGTGTAATCAAGTTTAGACCAATTTCCCTCACTGTCTCGGAAATTCAGTTCAGAATCGACCCAATCCCGATAAAGCATTCCCCCGTAACTGATAAAAAGAGTTTTATCCAGGATTGTGCTTTTAAGTCGCAAATCCAAAGCTGGAGTATAAACTTGAGTAAAATCGTTTTCACCTTCCAGTTTGTCAATCAAATTGTCTGCCATCACCCAGCTTTGCGTATTCTCTTGGAAATGCTGGAAAGAAAAAGCCAGTTCTCCGCTGGTTTTGGCTATGGGAAATCTGAATTTCAACTTTGAATAAAAAAGATGGATTTTATTGTCATAAATCTGCAATTTATTCTGGGCAGTTAATTTATCCGTCCTGCCTGCATCGGGTATGGAGCTGTACATATAATTCAAGCTCAAATTCCACTTGTCAAAAATACCCCATTTAAAACTTTTGGCTGTTTTCAGATAAAAAGATTGTTGTTCATAGCCGGTCCAAATCTGCTCGCCTGTGGGAGACGCAGCCCTCAAATTATCAAAAATCTTGAAAGACGCTGAAGCAAGAGTACTGATAGTTCCACTACTGAAACTTGCCTTGGCATTAAAAATTCGGCCTCTATCTGCACTGCTGTACCTAGCAGAAAGATCAGCAGAAAAGTCCCGGGAAGCATTTATTGGCAGGAGGTTGATAACTCCTCCGATTGCATCAGAACCGTACAGAACTGAACCATTTCCTCGCATTACTTCTATTTGACTTAAAAACAGGGGGTCGACAAGATTCAAGTATTGAAGAGGCCCCGTGCGATAAACGGAATTGTTCAACCGGATCCCATCAAAAAGCAACAAAACCCCGGGACCGATTTGGCCTCTGATAATTGGAGCCCCACCACCATGATTGGTTTTTTGAAGAAAAACCCCGGGAAGATCAATCAAGGCTTCAGGAGTTGTACGTGGAGGTTTTTGGGCGAGATCTCTGGAATTGACCGTAGAAACAGCTCTATGGGTTTCACCCTTCTTTTCCTTCTGGGCTTTGGCTGTTACAACAATTTCTTCTTCTATATTTTCATCTTCCTGCCCGGACTCTTTTAAAAGTTTATCCTGTTCATTCTTTGATTTATTATTATTTTTATCTGTTGCTGCGGCAGGATAGGAAAACAGAAAAAAAAATAAAATAGTTGAAAAAACAGTAATTCGAGTGATAATCAATTTAAGATAATTCATACTGAATCCTTCTGCAGTTTTAACATAATCGAATTAAATACAAAAGAGGAGAGATAATTGCAATGAAAAGACTCTTTATTTTTTTGCCTGCACTTTTATTTTTAAGCGCTGCCTGTTCTTCAAAACCCAAAATCTACTCTTCTTGGAACACAAAATCCGATTGTGGTCGAGGCACCCGCGTTCTTCTGCTTCCTGTAGACAATCGGGTGGGAGTAAAACAAAAAATCAAACAGAAAAAATTGGAAAAAATATGGGACAGAACCATCAAATCAGGTTTATCTCTCATGAAAGTAGCTCCTGATTATCTGGCTCACCACATTTACAAACCCAGTCACCTCATGTACTGGTCCGGTGAAGTTGTAGATCCTGAAGGCAATATAGAATCTATCCTCAATGACAAGGAGCTTGCTCGTATTTACTATTCTCTGGCGCACTTTGCCGGCAAAAAAAAGATTAAGTCTCTGAACCACAAAATATCTCCTGATGTTTTCAAAAAATTAGCTTCCCAAGCCGAATATTCCTTTTATATAGCCAACTGGACCACTCTCAACAAAAACCGCAACAATGCCTTTCTCGAATTCCTCAAGGTTGGAGCTAGTATTCTCGGCGTGGTGGTTATTTCACTCAGTGTTCTGGCCATTTTTTCCAAGTCTAAGGGCAAAGGAATCGGAGGACTTCTGAAAGCAGGCGGGAAACTTTTTGTCTATGGTGCCAAAGGTATTGCCAACGTTACCGCACGTCTCTTTACCAAGTCAGTAATCAGGGCTGCGGGCAAGGCTACCCTTACTACTGCCAGAATTGCCGGAAGAGTAGCTGTCCATTCCCTGCACCACTCTGTTATTGTTATGGATATTTCACCTAAGCATATATCCCCTGTTTACAGCCCCAATTATCTGCGGGGAGAAGAAACTGCCCAGAATCGTTTTCTGGGAGTGGAAAATGGAGTTTCTCCCTTAAAACCAGTTTTTACAGAAGATGGCTATTTTCTTTCATTTATTCTGATTTACAACAAAACAGGCGAAATCATGTGGACCGCCCGCATTTTTGTGCCCCAGGGCGCTAACACCAAAAACCTGCAGGATAAAGTCAAGCAGGTGCTAACTACCATTCCCACCTCCAGAACCCTCTGAACAAATTTGTTTTTTATAAAAACGGAGCCAACCAGCAGATTTTTTGAAAAGTTTAAAACCCAATTCTGAAAAGAAAACTAACCAGGAAAAAACAACTAATCAGGAAATTTTGAAATCCTTTTGAATCTTCTCATAATAATCAATAATTTTTCTGACGTAACTTCTTTTGTTAACATATTGTCCCGGGAAAAAACTGCGTTTGAAACCATAAATAATCAGATGTTTTAATTCTTTGGGGCTGATATTAAAAGTATCAACAGCTTTTACTATTTCGTCTGTAACTGTTGTATCACTAACCGTACGATTATCGGTACAGAAGGTTGTTGATAATTTGGAATTGAGCATTTTTCCGAAAGAATGATCTTTTAAGGATTTTAGTTGAGGATTGGTCTGCAGATTGGAAGTTAAACACACTTCTATGGTGATTCTGCGATCGGCTATAAAACTCTGCAATTTCTCAATATATTTCCCCTTTTCCTTCTTATTCATATCTTTATTTGAAATTTTACTTTCATGGAAAAGATAATAACCATGTCCAATTCTGTCTGCATGCAGATCTGTGATGGCCTGAAAAATTGATTCCGGTCCATAAGCTTCACCGGCATGAACAGTCTTTTTCATAAAGTTTTTATGAGCCAGATCAAAAGCTGCTTCATGATCATCGGCAGGAAATCCATCTTCTGCACCTGCCAAATCGACACCAACAATAGGAAGTCCAAACTTGTCCCTTGCTTTTACAGCCGAACGAACCAGTTCTTCTGAAGCAATTGCAAAAATTCGACGTTGTTTTCCATGGGAAAGAACCCGCAGCAAATCATCGTAGTACTCGGAAAACCCATGTCCAAACATACGCATGGCACAAACAATTATTCCATATTCAAAACGGGGCTCTTCTCCTGATTTTATTTCTTTCCTGTTGTTGAATTTAATTTTTGCTGCGTTTAAACCTTTGTTAACCGCTTTGAGAACATTGATTGCTTTTAAATGGGTATGCTGATGAAGTTGAGGGGCAAAGCGAACCTCAATATAGCGAACTCCTTCATTCTGATTATCTACAGCAAGTTCATAAGCAGCCCTTTCCAAAGATGATTCATTTTGTAAAACAGCAGTAGTATATCCAAAGCCTTTGAGATATTCATTGAGGCTATTGTATTTTGGTTTGAACACAGTTTCTTTTAAACCGCTCTCTGTATAGGAAGGCAAGGTGACATTGTTTTCTTCAGCCAATTCTATCAGGGTTTTAAGCCTTAAAGATCCATCCAGATGAAGATGGAGATCGGTTTTGGGTAATTTCTCGATAAATTTTCTTGTTATTTTCATTTTGCAACCTTTCTTTTTTGCTTGACCTGTAAATTTAGTACAGGCCCAATTGCTTTGATTGTTGTTGGCAGCTTAATTCTAAACCTGAATTACTGCCCTTGAACTAAATATATTTTTTTTGCTCTGGACAAAAAGCCTGGAGTCAAAATATATCGCAGATCGTTAATTGTGAGGCAGGATATAAGGATATTAAAATATATTACATATCTTCAGAACATAATATCTGTTCATCTTTATTGGAAATTATTTCTGAAAATAAAATATACTTGGATAAATAAATTTAAATTCCACTTCTCTTGATCAATTGTTGCTTAGATCCAGAACGATCTGATTTGAGAATAAGTTTATTTCCAATAAAGATTCCGGTGAATTGATCGGTATTCCTGCTGGTGCTGGGTTCACAAAACTCCTCCCCAGGCAGGAAGTATTTCTTCTCTTTAATCATTATCTTGCCATTTTGCAAGACCTTGCCCTCCAATTCACAATAACTGAAAAGAACAACATGATCTTTGCCATTGCATTTATACTTGCGTTTATTCAAACTTCTTCTGTAAACGTAGCGGTAATAATGACCTGAGACCCTGTTCCCCTTTTCCTTGTCTAATTGCCAGATTTCTTTTTCAACAATATTTTCAGAGGCTGAATCATTTCCAGATTCATTA
>JAQICJ010000082.1 GCA_027858615.1 Deltaproteobacteria bacterium | reverse complement strand
TTGGTAACCACTTTTTTTACTTTTGGTTGTTATGACAGATATCGGATTAAACCGCGGGAGGTGGTTAAGTTGAATAACACCCACGTGGTTCAAGTTGGGAGTACATATTCAACTCGAACAAGCAATTTATCCGGCAATCTGGATACTACCAGAAGAACGAGTTCTCCTATTTATAACTAGTTCCCGACCCAAAAAGGAAGGTCATAGCCTGAATGCGGAATTTTACATCATCTGCTTTGTCGTAACTTCTTGAAATAGTATCAACTATGTCTGCGAAGTTAATTCGCGCATCTGAGGCAAACTTCTCATTCAGTCAAAAACCCCCATTCTGGGACGGGAACTAACTAGTTCCCGTCCCAAAAAGTAAGGTACTATCATACTCAGCAAATATAATTGGAACAGGAAATTTTATGATTGATCTCTATGCTTTTGGTTCTCCTTCCCAGGTTGTCGATGGGTTTTCATTGTATTATCATGATTTTTATTCTGAACATGATATTTTGGAACCGCTGGAAGTTCTTGTTCCTGATTTCGGCGCAGCCAATTATGTAAAAGACTGTCTCGCCCAAAAATATGACACTGTCAGCGGAGTCCGCTTCAAATCCCTGATTCCTTTTATAATAACCAAGCTTAATCCCGGTTTGGGGGTGGTGAGCAAGGAGTTGATTTTCCATCGACTGGTAGACAAACTTCTCGATGCCAAGCTTCTGTCCCAGGAGCATTTCAAGTTTTTAAGACGTTATCTCGAGGGAATCGGCAGCAAAGTACAAGGGGACAATTCTATCCAGGCCGGAAGTCAACTTGACTCCCTGGTCAAAAAACGGCTGGTGCGGTTTTTTGATAAGATCAGTTATATTTTGGTTGATTATTCTTTTTCCCGTTATCAGTATTTTGAGAAGTGGAAAGAAGATAAGGATTATTTTGATAAACTCGAGCCCGGCAAGCAACGCGATCAAGATGATATAGTTATCAGAGAACTGGTGCAGGGAATAGAGCGGGGAAAAAAGGTGGAGGAACTTGAAAAGAAGCTTTGGCGCCTCTTGTTTGCAAATGAATTATTTCTGGAAGAGGGCGAGCGCAAATTGTATCCTTTGGGATTGTTGTTGCACGAATATCGCCGGGGCAATTTGTCCAAAGATGCTTTTGCTGAGTTTCCCGATGAGTTGGCTTTGTTCGGTTTTGGTACGCTACCGCGGATTTATCTGGAGTTTTTCGGCAAAATTTATGCCGGTCAGCCAGATAAGCGACTTGTGGTGTTTGATCACAATCTTACCAATCGGGAGTGGAGTTCTTTGCCTGTTACCAGGCAGGATCAGGAGTATTTTCTTCTCAACCAGCAAAAACTCGAGTTCAAACTTTGGGAAAACGATGAGGTGGCAGCTTGTCCTCTGTTGAAATGGGGGGCACCTTTGCAAGATTATTATAAAAACCTGGATGATTTGTGGGAAGGTGATTATCAGCCTCAAACTCCGTCATTTATGGAAAATCTTGAGCCGAAAAATGATCTGGAGAAGTTGCAAAGGAGTATCTTTTTCAACAGCCCCATAAAATCGCTGGAGTTGGATTCCATAGATGACTCCCTTCATTTTATGGCGGCTCCCACACCCAAGATGGAGATAAAAAGAATCCTCGAGACTATCCTCGACAAGATGGACAATGATGACAAGTTGGAGTTTGGGGATTTTTTGATTGTAGTTCATCCGAACAGCAGCCAGAACAGTTATGTCAATCTGTTGCTTTCGGCCCAGCGTGAATACCGGGTTGAAATGGAAATTCTCGGCTCCACCGATGTTTTCAAGCTCAATCGGATTGAGCTTTTGCTGGGTTTGCTCAGAGTGGTGCGAGACAATTACAGCCGTCAGGCAATGGTGGAACTTATCACCAATCCCATCATGGAGGATTATGCCCCCCATGAAACACGGTTGCAGTGGCTCGAGTGGATTCAAAATCTCAATATTTATCGTGGTCTCGATAAAACAAGCAGTCGAGCCGATTATACCCGCGAGGATTTTTTCAACTGGGAGCAGGGGATCAGGCGTCTTTTGCTGGGCAAAATTGTGCAAAGTTCCAATACATTGGTTGATTTTGGCGCAGGTTCGGCCGGCAAAAGTGATGGCAGCCAGAATAAACGGCGCTATCTGCCCTGCGATTTGGCCGAAGAAAACGAAGAAGGGCTGGAATTGTTTTTGAATCTGGTGCGTTTGTTGGGCGAATTTGGGAGGAAGTCTCTGAAAAAACGAACTTTCCTGAATTGGTACGAGCAAATGAAGGGCCTGCTTACCGCTCTTTTCTACCAGGATGATCCCTTTGATACGGGAGAAAACCTGCGGGAGTTTCTGACACATGTCAACGAACTTGAAGAGCATTATCGCTCGGCATTTCCCGAGGACGACGGCAAAAAACGTGATTTCACAACTTTCAGTGCCATTTGGGAAACCAAACTCGGCGGGCTCGATACTAAGGATGGACGCAAGTTCAGAGGCAAGGGCATTTGTGTATCTCCTTTGGATCGCATTGGTTCAATTCCCTGGAAATACGTGTTTGTTACAGGCATGGGAGAGGGCAATTTCCCCACCGGGGCAGCTGTCAGTTCTCTCGATCTCAGACGCTTTGCTCGGGAACAGGGTGATATTTCTCCCCGGGCAACTGACCAGTTGCGTTTTATCCAATTGTTGTTTCAGGTGCAGCAGGGGCTTTATCTTAGTTATATCAATCACGACAGCGTGACTGGCGAAAAGCTCACTCCCAATTTCATGTTTACCGAGCTCTTGCAGTATCTGGTGGGAACAGGTGAGGACAAACCGTTAGAGGAGACGGTGGAAGTTATTCCTCCGGAAAGTTCGGAAAGTTTGAGGGGACGTTATTACAGCGCCCTCCAGTATCGCCTGGCTCAGGCTCGGCACCAGCCTTATGAATACTTTCTGCCCGAGGTAAACCTCGAAAATGTTTTCAGCGGTGAAGAGTCCCTGAAGATTTCCCCCCGCCAATTCGCCAATTTTGTATATTTCCCCCTCAAAGGTTTTTACAGTTGGGCCATCGGCTCCGAAGAAGACGAAAAAATGGAAATCCTCGACAGCGAATTCGAAAGCTTCCAACTAGAAACCCTGGTAAAGTACAATATATATGATCGGTGTGTTTTAAAAGCACTGGAAATATTGTTTGCCACCCCCTCGGAAAATCAAGTTGAATTTGAGTCTTTGCTCGAAGAGGTTCTGAAGTTTTATGATGAGGTAGTTTCCAAAAATGAATTATCCGGCAAGTTTCCAGCCGGGGTTTTGAAAGATTGGAAAAGTGAAGAGGAAGAAGAAAACCTGAAATCCCTGCTTAAAAATATGAAAGAAGCACCCCTGAAAACTTTGTTTGAACAAAAAGCAAAATACAAGCTGCAGATTTTACATTTTGGAGAAGCAAGAAGAGAAGAACCGAACCCAACTATCAGACCACCAATTCGAAAAACAGTGCAAGTAACTGATCCTCAAGGTAAACAAAAATCCATTGATTTGGAATTCAGGGGTAAGTTTTTTCCATTTTTGTATAATCAAGAAGACAAGGAAGTGGTTTTTCTTTTGTATTTAAACTCTAAAAAGCAAAATAAGGCTGAAATCCAGGGTTTGGTTGGAGCAATGTTACTTAATTTGTGTTCAGAATTTAAGATCGAGCGGGTCAGAGTGTTTGGATTCATTTATAAAAATAAAAAAGTTGAGGAGATGCTGAGTTTCCATTATCCGTTGGATTATCAAGAAAAGCTGCTGACAAATTGGATAGAGGAATTGTTGTATGGAGCTAAAGAGCATTTGCTTGATTATGATCTTATTAATAATCAACAAGAAGATAAGGAATTTTTGGTAAAACTCAATAATAATAAAGAAGACGAACTGGAATTTATTCTGTCTCGGGAAATAGAGAAAAAATTTAACAACAAATGGGATTTTACTTATAAATATCTTCAAACTCCTTCCCTATCAAGATTCGTTCAATGTTCAAAGTCTCTTAAAATTATAAAGAAAATGTGGCCATATGAGATAAGCAAAGATGAAAAGTCAGTGGCAAAAAGATTTTATATTGTTCTTGAAGATAACCGGAACTAAATAAAATTTCAAAAGTGAGATTATGACACAAAAAAAGTTAAAAATAAAAAATCAGAATATAGTTTTGGATTCCTGTAAGGAATTGGGATTTCCGGATATTGTTGAGCAAATCTTTGGCGATGAAGAAAAGAATGCCTTTATTATTGAGGCTAGTGCAGGAACCGGTAAAACCTACACAATGACCTATATTGTGCTTGAGTTGATAATGAAGGGCGTTTCCATAAATAAAATTCTTGCTATTACCTTTACAGAGAAAGCCGCTTATGAGCTAAAAACCAGAATACGCAATCTGATTCAAAAAGCAGCACAACTATTCCAGACCAAAGAGGAGAAATCAGGCCAGGAACAAAAAAACAAGCTAAAAACGATAAGCAAAAATCTCAATTCAGCCTTGGAAAACTTCAGTCAAAATCAAATTTCCACAATCCATTCCTTCGCCCATCGTACCTTAAGTGAATATCCCCTCTACACCAATCTCAATTTTGAAAGAGAAATAATTGACGATGAAGAACTTTTTGAGCGGAATTTTAATCTTTTGCTCACTGAAAAATGGTTGGTAGACAAAACCTGTAAAAAGATAATTGAAAAATATTGCAACAAAAAAGTCAGTTCAAATTCTTATAAAAGTAAAGCACTTAGAGAGCAACTTTTGAATATTAATAAGATTGGCAAAATGGAGGAATATGATGTAAAAAGTCTTTTTGATATATTCAACAAATTGCAATCTTTTCTCAATAAAAACTACGGAGAGCAGAGGGTATATAATTATCTGGCTGAGTTTTATGGAAAAACAGGGGTAAAAGATAACTCAAAATTACCGGAACTGGTAAATAAATTAGCCCAAATAAACAGTGAATTTAAAAAGTTGAGATTTTCAACTGAAAACACATTGAGTAACCTTGTGGCTATATTTGATTGGTTGATAGAATTTGTAAACATACACCCAAAATCTAACGATAATAATAAATACTATAATCAATATTTTGAATCCTTTATAAAAGTAAAATTTAATAATAATTATGAGGAGTTGAAGGCCGATGTAGAGAATTTTAAGACAAAAGAATTGTATAAGGAATTTTCAAAATATATTTCAGATTTACTTAAGTACAAATTGTATTTCTTCTACTACTTCTATCGGGATTTGAAGGAACAGATTGAAAATTATAAAGAAGAACGCAATTTGATTACCTACTATGATATGATTGGCGATCTGGAGTCTGCTCTGGTTGCTCATCCCCAGAAAGAGGATTTGCGTCGCCAGTTGGGGCAACGCTACGATGCAATTTTGGTAGATGAGTTTCAGGATACCGATAATTGCCAGTGGTCGATTATTGAAAAGATAATTTATGAAGAATCAAATAATAAATTTGAAAAACTGAAGCCGGGTAAAAAGTTGTTTTTGATTGGAGATCCCAAGCAGTCTATATATCGTTTTCGCAATGCTGATATTCATGTTTACACGGAAGCTAAAGAAAAGATACGCCAATCTCCTCAAGGAGAAATTTTTCAACTCAGGTCAAATTTCCGCTCTACAGAGTTGATGTTGGATGGTTTTAATTTACTTTTTAATTTAAAAGACGATGAAACTGGTGATTCCGAACCTCAACCTGGAATTTTTGGGGAGAAAATATCCTATCCCGATATGATTGAATGTGGAGACCCTGAGATTGGACTTTTTGATGAAAGTGGCAAACGGGTTAAACAACCAATCAATGTTTTTGCCACTCAATTGGAAGAAGATGATATAATTGATAAAAGTCTGGAAAAGGGCAATTCATTTCATCAGATGGTGAGAATTGGATGTGAAATCAGGGATTTGGTGTTAAACAACAACTTTATAATTAAAACCAGAGTTGATGAACCAGAAAGAGATTTGTGCTTTGGGGATATTTTTGTGTTGGGATATTACAATAGAGATTTGGATATTTTGTCCAAAGTTTTTAATAAGTTAAATATACCTTGTGCTTTTCATAAAAAAGAAGGTTTGTTTCAAGGGGAAGAGGCGGAAAACCTGTTTACTTTACTCAAAGCCATTGAAAATCCCTATTCACATAAAGCCAGAATCAATGGCTGGCTTACAGATTTTTTCGGTTATACTCTCAATCAGATTCCGGCCTTAAAAGAGTTTGACGAAAGTCATCGTCATTTTCAAATGTTACTCAATTGGCATAAACTGGCCAAGAAAAGTCAGAATTTTAAATTGCTCGATGCTATTTTCACTGAAACTGAAGTGTTGGATAGAACCTTAAAGTTGACTGACAGCAAAAGAACCTTCAATAATTATCGCTCTATCTGGGAGATTTTGCTCACCGAACTGGGAAAAAAACGCTATTCTTTCCATCAATTTTTGATTTTCCTGCACCAATTGATCGAAAACAAAATTTCAGCTAACTCGAAATCTGTTGACCAAATCAATATTGAACGCTCTTCTCCCCAAGAAAATACTGTAAAACTGCTTACAGTGCATAAATCAAAAGGTTTGCAAGCTCCCATAGTTTTTGTGTTTGGGAAAAGAAAGCTTAAAATTGAGGGTATTTCCAGGATAAGGAATGATAAAGGGGAATATGTAGCTATTGATGCTAATAATTTAAACCGGGAGGAAAAAGATAAATTATTTAAAGAACTGGATGAAGAAATAATTCGTCTGTACTATGTGGCAGCCACCCGAGCACAAGTAAAGTTGTATTTGCCAAATATGTTGGTACTAGAAGATCAAGAAGATCAAGAAGATGATTCTGATAGTATTAAAGATATTTATCAAAGTGAAATGTCGAAAGATGATATTTTGTATTTTATTTTATACAATTTATACAATTTGAAGGATGAAGAAGTTGTTAGAGACATTTTTAATTTTCAAACTCAAACTATGGGTGCCACCAGGCAGCGCTACAGAAAGCATCTGGGGGCAGCCAAGCAGGAGCAGAGGAATACGTTTATTAAAACTGCTTCCGGCGAGGACAGAGAAGATGTTGATATAATAGAACAGCAGCCTTTAACTGAAGATGATAAATTGTTTGAAAGAGTGGCTCAATTCAAGTTGCGACATAACCAGGCCAAGTTTTCCTACAGTAGTTTGAGTCGTAAAGTGAAGCGGTTTGATGACGAGGATATTGAGGAGTTTCTCAAAAGAGAAGAACAGCGTTTTGCCCAATTGTTTGCTTCTGAGGAATTATCCGAGGTTTCTTCGGAAGAGGAGCCAGAATCCACTTCGGAAACTGAACAGCCAACTTTAGCCGGTGGTGCGGTTACCGGTAATTTTCTCCATGAAATTCTTGAGCAATTACCCCAACGGAGTTTTGGGGAGAGTAGTTTTGAAAACTGGCGGACTTTGCCGAAAATAAGACAGATAGTCGATGACAAATTTGTGGAATACAATGTGGAGCCAGAACTCAAGCAGCAAGTGGAAAAAATTATTTATACCGCTTTTACGATCAATCTGGGAAGTGAAGAGCAACCATTGGTTTTACATCAGGTCGATTCCATGCTCACAGAGATGGAATTTAACTTCCAGGAAAATCGGGCCAGGTTAAACCGGGCCTTGCCCCAACTGAATCTGGGGATAGGAGATTTGAAAGTTGCCGGTTTCAAAGGATTTATCGATCTCATCTTTAAAGAGGAGAAAAAATATTATCTGCTCGATTGGAAGTCAGACAGAGTTGAAGATTTCAGCCCGGCAGCCCTCAGGGAAAAAGTGCGCAAGAACTATCAGATTCAGGAAATCCTTTATACCTACTTTTTATGCAGAAGGTTGGGAATAACTGATAAACAACGCTATCAAGAAAAAGTAGGGGGTATGTATTATATCTATCTTCGAGGAATCAATCCCGATAATCGCAATGGTGTTTATTTTAACAGAGTTGATTGGAAAGTTCTGGAGCCGGCTCTGCAATTAATGGAAGAGGAACAACAAAATGCTGAATAAACAAAACTATCTGTTTTCCAAATTTGCAGGCCAACCGACCCGGGATGCTCAAGAACTTAACGAATTTGTAAAATTCCTCCATGGAATTTTGGATGATACAGCTATTTTTACCTGTGATTTGGAAACTGCCATCATGCTCGCTCAGATGGAGCCGGGACTCAAGCAAAGTTCGAAGCGGATACAGGACACCCAAGCCTACTTGCTGGTAGTTCTCGAGCTTTTCTTTCAGGTTAACAACGGCAAGATTCGTATAGAGCTCACTGCCCAAAAAGCCGAATTTATCCACTTTGTGCTGGAAACTCGGCAAAAAATTGAAAAAGAAAAACAACCAGATTGGACAGCTAAATTCAACACGGCTACGGCAGTTTTTGCCTGTTTTAACCAATTGCTTGCCGAGTCCGACAAGTTGAAATTTGTTGCTCGCAACCAAAAAGAGCTGGCTCAAAGCAGGGGAGAGGTTTCACCTGATTTTGCAGACACCGAAAATATTGAATTGCGGGTAGTAAATCCTCTGGTAGTGGAAAAGGATTTTCTCTATTTTCAAAAGCATTATGAGCTTTATTGTGATCTTTTGGAGCGACTTGATAAATTTGAAACAGAAATTTCAACTTCAACTCTTGCAGAAAATGCTTTTGAGCAGGAATTGAAGATTATTCTTGGTAAACTAAATACCCCACGCAAAACGGAAAATCCGGATCAGGATAAAATCAAACTCAATAACGGCCAGGAAGAAGCCTTGCAAAAATCATTGAGGGCTAGACTAAGTGTAATCACCGGAGGTCCCGGTACAGGCAAGACTTTTATTACAAAAATTCTTCTGCCATTATTTCAAAAACTATACGAGCTTGATAACACCGGCAAGGCTGCAGCAAACAAGAATTTTGAGGAGATTGTGGCTTTGGCTGCGCCCACTGGTAAAGCCGCCAACCGCATGGATGAAATGCTCAATGAGGCGGTCAGGGACAATTTAATCGACGAAGGTTTGCGCTCTCAAACCATTCACCGTTTGCTGGGTTTCAGCCAAAAGGGCAATTTTTTTCATCACCATCGTAACAATCCTCTGGACTACAAAGTTTTGATTGTGGATGAAACTTCCATGGTGGATGCCTTTTTGCTTAACAATATTCTGGAAGCCGGTGCCAATATTGAGCACTTGGTTTTAATCGGGGATGCCAATCAATTGCCACCCATTAAAACCGATTCGGTTTTTTATGATCTGGTTGAGAAAATCAAAAAGGAAGAGGCCAAGTTGCCGGGATTTGCCCTGACTGTTCTGGAAGAATCATATCGACAGGATATGTCGGATGTTGGCGGGCGTAATGTATTTAATGTGGCCAAACGGATCAAAGATGTTGATAAAGAAATTACAAAAACGGCCGGAAAAGACAGTGATCCCAAGCAGATGACACTCAAGGGAATAGGGGAATCCAGAGAAAAACAAGAGAACCTGAAGTTGGCTGAAGCCTTTATACATAGAGAAAATGCCCCAGATTCGGATAAACCTGAACAATATATCCAGGAGCGTTCCCAAATTGAGCAAATCAAATTTGAGGGAGTGGAGCTTTTTGCTGATCATTCCAAGTTGGTTGGTTTGATTGGCAACTGGTGGAATCGGTTTTGGGCAAAACCTCTGGAAGAACTGGCTACACTACCCCTGGAGCTTTTGACGGTAGCGGACAAGCAACTGAGTGATGGGGAAAAACTGAGAAAATTATCCCACGAAAAGAAAGTTAAAAAATTGTTTGCAATAATAACGGGGTATTCAGTGCTCACAGTGACCAATTCCCATTCTACCGGAAGAAAAAAGCTCAATCAGTTGATGCAAAAATACTACCAGGAGTTTTTACAATCGAGGATCAACTCGAACCAACACCAAATTCAACTCAATTACACCAATCGCAAATATTTGCACGGCGAGCCGGTAATAGTGAAGCGCAATGATTATTACAAAAAGATTTTCAATGGCGATATTGGTATGGTTTTGGAGGTGAGGGAGGCAGCATCGGAACCGGCAGGCAGCAGCCCTGATTTATACAACACCGGTGAGGGGCAGGTTAAGACAAAACGAATTGTGATTTTCAATCGAGGTAATCAATTGATGATTTTTGATCTGAACCGGGTAAAAGATAACCTCGATCTGGCCTGGGCCATAACTATTCATAAAAGCCAAGGTTCAGAATTCAACAATATTATTACTGTATTACCACCCAAAGAAACCCCGCTCCTGTCCAGACAACTCCTCTACACAGCCCTGACCCGATCCAGAAAAAGTACCCTCATCATTTCCACTCCCCAAACTCTTGGCCAAACCATAAAATCCAACCAACTAACCAAAAACCAATTGTTATAGTTCCCATCCCAGAATGGGGGTTATTGGGATGGGAACTAAATAATAGCCGGAGTGAGGACCATATAGTGACCCTCTGTTAATTTTTTTTCTTTTTTTGTGGAAATGGAGCTTATTTCTTTTTGAGGCCTTCGAGGGACATTACTTTTTCTGCTGTTTTAGTGGTTAAGGGGGAGGGTTTGATAGTTTTTTTCTTGAGGGCGGCGATTTCTTTGCGGCTTTTTTTGTAATCTGTGTTGGAAATTTTGCGTGCTTCATTGAGCTTTTCTATTTTAAGGGAAAGGCTTTCTAAAACTGTATTGAAAGTTTTGGCGTCCACCGCTCCTTTTTTCTTCAGTTTTCTGATCTGCTCAATCTGTTCATATATTTTCTTTTCGGTAGAAACTACAAAGGATCCTTTTGTGGTCATTTTGTAACAAAGGACTCTGGAATTAGTCCTTCTTTTTACTCCCGCCATTTCTTTGAACAGGGTAATCAGTTTTGCGCCTGTTTTGTTGTCGAGATTTCCGGCTTTGACATGTTTATTGACAATATTTTTGAACTTATCTCTTTGTTTCCAGTTAAAGCTGCGCCAGACAGTTTTGGCTGCTCGGATGAATCCGGAATTTTTGCTGCCCCCAAGCTTGTTTTGGGAGGATTCAGGGGTTGAATCAGAGTGCGAATCAGGTTTGGCCTGGTGAGTAGAGTTGGAATCAGAACTGTGTTTGGGGCTATGGGTTATATTTTGTTGATTGGATTTGTCGGAAGTGCTGGTATCGGCGGGTTTACCTGAGTTGGTTTTGCAACCGAAAAAGAGGGCAAAAATAGTAGTAGCCAGCCAGAATTTCCCGCTCAGTCCACGGTATTTGTGCTTTTGTTTGAGTTTAATGTGGAAAAGCCTGAATAATAATGCAGTAAAAAGTGAAGCCAGGAAGATTAATAGTAATACAGGTTTATGCATGAAACACCTCGTCAGGATTCAGGTTGTCCAATCTTAGATGTTGCCATTATTGCACAAGATTTTCCCAGAGGCAATTACTTGTATTTGACAGGCTTGGGGAGAGAAGTATTCAACTTTATAACCAACCATTTGTGGACTTTGTCCCATAGCTTTATGCGAATGAGTTTAGTCCTCGGAGCTTTGATTGGTTATTAGTTTCCGGGATCGTTTGAACTTAATTTCTTCGAAAAAGGAATAATAAACCGGCACAACCAGGGTGGTGAATATTTCGAACACCATTCCACCAAAAACTGGAACAGCCATGGGAACCATTACGTCCGAACCTCGGGTGTGGGAAGAAAGAACCGGAATCAGTGCCAGAATGGTAGTGGCTGTTGTCATTAAAGTGGCGCGAATCCTTTTCATGCCGGCTCCGACTGTGTTTTCGCGAATTTGTTCCACTGAATCAGGTTTGTTTTTGGCAAATTTCTGGCTGATATAGGTGGCCATGACAACTCCGTCATCGGTGGCTATGCCGAACAAGGCCAGAAATCCCACCCAGACTGCCACACTGAGGTTGATGTCTTGAACCTGCAAAAATTGCCGCATTTCCACACCCAGGAAGGAGAAATCAAGAAACCAACTCTGTCCGTAAAGCCAGATCATGATAAAACCTCCTGACCAGGCCAGGGCTATTCCGGAAAAAATCAGCAAGGCTGTAATAATGGATTTGAACTGCAGGTAAATAATCAGAAAAATAACCACTAGCGAAAGGGGGACAATGATTTTGAGGCGACGCTGGAAACGTTTGTGGTTTTTGAAGTTGCCGGCGGCTTCGTAACTGATGCCGGCGGGTAATTGGAGGCGATTATTTTCGATTTCTTTTTTAATTTGGGACAATACGGCTTGCACCACCTCGATTTCCGAATATCCTTCTTTGCCTCCAAAGGTTACAGCTCCAACTTTGGAACTGTTCTCACTTTTAATTACCTGGGGTCCTTTGACGTAGCTAATTGTAGCTAAAGTGGATAAAGGAAGATAGCGTTCGTGTCCGAGGGGGATAACCAGATTTTTCAAATCTTCCGGGGAGTGGCGGAAATCCCTCATATATCTGATTCTTACAGGGATGCGTTCGAAATCCCTGATCACGGTGGTCACCTTTTTCCCTCCTGTGGCAGTTTCAAAATTTTCCATCAGGATGCGAGTATTTATTCCGTAGCGTGCCAGGGCTTCAGGTTTGGGACGAATTTCCAGATAAGGTTTGGATACAATGCGATCCGAACTGACTGATTCGGAATTGACAGTTTCCACTTTTTTAATGATGGCTTCGAGTGTGGTGATGACTTTTTCCACATCTTCCACGGTGGGGCCGAAGATTTTTATTCCCATGGCTGCTTTGATACCGCTTTGCAACATGATGATACGAGTGGAAATGGGCTGGAGTTTGGGTGCTGAAGTAATGCCGGGTATCCGAGCTGCTGTGACAATTTCTTTCCAGATATCGTCCGGATTGTTTATTCCGCTCCAAGCCGGGCGTTTGGGATTTAATTCAGGTTCCAGTGGCGGTCTCCACAGGGGAAAGGCGCGACCGTTTTTGTCTTTGACCAGGTTTCCTTTTTCAGTACGGGCATACTTTCCTTTAACCCTGTAGGGATGACCGTCGGGAGCAAGAACCTTGTCGCCGTTAAAATCTCGGAAAAAGTCAATTTTGTCTTGATTATAACTGAATTTGACAAATTTGCCCTCACTGTTTCGATAATAGCGGGGATAGTAATTGATAATAGTTTCGATCATGCTTATCGGGGCAGGGTCCAGTGGAGATTCAGCCCGTCCCAGTTTGCCTACAACCTGTTTTACCTCGTGTATGTTTTGAATTGACATATCCTGTTTACTCAGAAAATCCTTGACTTCGCCGATGGAAGAATGGGGCATGACCGTAGGCATCAGTAGAAAAGAACCTTCATCCAGTTGGGGCATGAATTCTTTGGATATTCCCGGAAAATTTTTCTTTAGTTTGGAGTTTGAGTAGGAACCAGCCGGATCAAGTCCTGCGGCTTGACTCAGGTTTTCATAACCCTGCCAGATCATAAGTCCAGTAAACAGAATCATGAGGAAGATCAGGGAAAAAAAGAAACGGTGTCTGATGAAATAGTTCAGAAGTTGTTCGTAAAAGTGGCGGTAGATTACAAAAATAGACAGTACCACAGCCATCATAATTACAGTGAACAGAAAGTTGTCGAAGTTGGTCCTGCCAAATCCCAGGGGTACCCAGAGATGGGAGAGAATAAAAATTGCGCCCAGAGCTACTGTCAGATTGGTTAAGGTGGAGATGATTCGGGGATATTTGCCGGTGGTTCCGTAAAGGCGCAGTCCGGCAACAGCAAGCATGAGCAGTCCGAGGAATAAATGAAAATAAAGAAGAACCGCCCCTAGAAGAAAGAGAAGGCCTTGGAGAAAATATTGTTTTAATTTATGGTATTTACTTTTAGTTTTGTTCAAGACGAAAATGCTGAGCGGTGGAATCAGAAACAACGCAATAATCAATGAACTCAAAAGGGCGAAAGTTTTGGTAAAGGCAAGGGGTCTGAAAAGTTTGCCTTCCGTTCCAATCATGACAAAAACCGGGAGAAAACTGACAATAGTTGTGGAAATAGAGGTTAGTACCGCCGGAGCAACTTCGGAAACAGCTTTAAAAACAGTTGTTTCCAGTTCTTCATCCTTGTTTTTGTTCTCTGTATGTCGCCGGATGATGTTTTCGGTAATGACAATGCCCACATCAACCATGGTGCCGATGGCGATGGCGATTCCCGAAAGAGAAAGGATATTGGATTGAACTCCTCCCAGTTTCATGAGAATAAAGGAAAACAGTACGCCCAGAGGCAGGATGCCACTGATGAGAAGGGAGGTTTTCAAATGACCCAGGAGAATCATGATTACGATTATGGTGATAAAGATTTCATGCTCAAGGGTTTGATTGAGGGTTTCCACAGTTTCATTGATCAGTTGGGTTCGGTCGTAAAAGGGGATGATTTCAAGTTTGGACAGGCGTCCGTCATCTAGCTTTTTGCGGGGTAAACCTGGTGATAATTTTGCTATTTTCTGCTTAACCCGGGCGATGGTTTCTTTGGCATTTGCATCCTGCTGGATAATTACCACTCCACCCACAACTTCGGCGCCACCTTTATCCAACAGACCGCGTCTTAAAGCCGGTCCCAGCGAAACCCGGGCTACATCTTTGACTCTGATGGCTTTGCTGTCGACATATTTGATAATGGCATTGCGTACGTCGTTAATTTCTTCAATCTCGCCCACTCCTCTCAGCACATATTCCACGTGGTTTATCTCAATTGTGCGGGCTCCAACGTTCAAGTTGGAATTATTGATGGTTCTGGCAATATCCCGGTTGCTCAAACCATATTTTTGGAGGAGATCAGGATTGATTTCCACATGGATTTCTTCTTTGAAGCCTCCTATGGATGCTACTTCAGCAACTCCGCTTACAGCCTGAAGTCCGTATTTGATCTGGTAATCCTGAATTGTTCGAAGCTCGTTAAGATCCCAGCCTCCCACAGTTTTCCCCTGTTTATCTCTCCCCTCAATTGTATACCAAAAAACCTGGCCCAGGGCAGTGGCCGGAGGTCCAAGAGAAGGTTGGACATCAGAAGGCAGCAATCCCGGAGGCAGGGAATTCAACTTTTCCAGGAGGCGGCTACGGGACCAGAAAAATTCCACCTTCTCTTCGAAGATGACATAAATGGAGGAAAACCCGAACATGGAAGTTCCCCGGACTGTTTTTACTCCGGGAATTCCCAGAAGAACCTGGGAGAGAGGGTAGGTAATTTGATCTTCGATTTCGTTGGGGGATCTTCCCGACCACTTGGTGAAGACAATTTGCTGGTTTTCTCCAATATCAGGGATGGCATCGATATTAACCGAATTGCGGGGTATGAAGGAGAGGCCGAGATTAAAGGGAGCAACTGAGATTCCCCAGAAAAACAGTAGAGTAGCCAGTAAAAAGACCACCAGTTTGTATTGCAGGGAAAAAGCAATTAATTTGTCAAGGGTGGATTTTGGCTTGAGTTTAACCATATTATTCCCCCTTTTTCTCCTGAACGGAAATGATAGTTTCGCCGCAGCGGTGCATGCTGGCACCGAAATAAGGATTGGCTATTCTCCTGGTGTTTTGCAACCAGTAACCTCCGGTGTTGTCTCGAGCCATGGGGCAGAATTGAATGAAAACGGACGAATCAAGTTTTATCTTGTAGGCTTTTACAGCTTCAATCAAACTCTGGCTCAGATAGTAAAAATGATCTCTGGCAACTGAGAGCTCTTTTGAGTTTTGGATTTTATTGCTTCTGGTAATGATAATTTTTTTCAACTTTTTCCAGTTTTCGGGAGAACTTTTCACTTGGTTGGCTGCTTTGCTGATTTTGGGGGCTGCTTGAACAACTTTGGCCAGATTGTCCTGTTCGAGTCCTTCCTGAACAGCAAAATATTCTTTTACAACCTTCCCCAATTGTTTTTGGAAACCAGGTTTTGTTTTGACTTTTTTAAAGTCAAGCCAGTTGTGAGGTTTGCTTTTGTTGATTTTTCCCTTGGCTGGTTTTGACATCATTGAGTGTTTTGCTTGAATTTGAAGAGCACTGTCGATTTTGAAGTTGCCGTTGGTTATTACCTTCTCGTTTTCTTTGAGGCCACTCAAAATCAGATATCTGTCTCCCACCCGGTGACCTAGTTCAACTAGTCTGCCTTCATAGACTCCTTTGCTGAGTTCTACATAAACTACGGATCTTTTTCCCGTAAACAGTACACCTGAGGCAGGAACCGAAATATAAGTCCTTTCTTTGGTTTCACCGCGTTGGATGAACCCCCTTACATACATTCCGTCTTTGAGGAGCCTGTTTTTATTGTCAAGGGTGGCCCTGGCTCTGACAGTGCGACTCTTTCGGTCGAGATAGGGGTCGATATAGTCAACTTTGCCGGAAAACTTCTTTTCAGGATAAGACTGGACCTTGAAATCGATCTTCTGTCCTTTGGAGGCAAAGTGGACATCTCTTTCGTAAAGATCAAAAAACACCCACATGCTGGAAAGATCGGCAACTTCAAGCAAAGGTGCTCCTGTTTTTACATAGTCTCCTTCTTTGATGTGTTTTTTTATGACTGTGCCTTTTTTATAGGGGCTGTAGACATATACATTTTTTCGGGCTTTCCCTTCTTTTTTTAACTGTTTCAATTGTTGAGGGGGAAATCCCAATAATTTGAGTTTGGATTCAATTGCATTCAGACTGTCTTTTCCGCTGCCAAAGGCCATCCCCTTGGTTTTACTGCTTAATTGGGCTATCTTGAGATATTCAAGTTGAGTGGAATAGAGTTGGGGACTGTAAAGGGCCAGTAGAAGTTGATATCTCTTTAATTCCTGTCCCTCGAACCGGACCCAGAGCTTTTCTATGCGTCCAGCTGTCCAGGCTGAGATTGTTTTGATATTTTCCCGGTTGTATTTGACTTCTCCAGTGACCGCAAGCGAGTTTCCCAGTTTGATCTTTTTTACCTTCTCCACTTGGAGATCAGCCAGATTGCGTGCTCTTTCTCCCATCTCAAGTTTCCAGTCACTTTGATTGTCAGTCTGCTTTGATTCCACTTTGATCAGGTCCATTCCGCAGATTGGGCATTTCCCCGGTTTATTCTTTCTTATTTGGGGATGCATGGAACAGGTCCAGACTGTGCTCTTGGTTTGAGTATTTTTGGCTTGGCTATTTTGGTTTGAACTTCCGGTTTGGTGGTTGTGGGCTTGAGTTGTCGAGGAAGAGTGAGGGGTTGATGCTCCCGCCGGAAGAAGGGAATAACCCACATAGATGAAAAAGATGAAGATAAACAGGGGATAGTTTTTATAAAAGAATTTTCTGCTTGATTTTAACCGGCTGCGTAAGCAGAGATTTTTCCAGAACTTTTTCATTGGCTGTTTTTCCTTTTTTTGTCACTTACTTTGTTTTCAACATCCAGAGTGATCCCGGTAATTTTTTCAATTTCAGCTTTGAGAATTCGTAGTTGCAGGTGAGCCTTAACCCGAGCCAATTTTAATTTTTGTACAGATTTTGCCAATGCCCACACTGAAAATAGATCATCTTTGCCGGCCACATAGGCTTCTATGCCCAGTTTAAAGCCGAGCTCAGCCTCTTTTACCAGTTTGTTTTCGTAATTATTCAGGATTTGGCGAGCATTTAAATAGTTTTTTACAGAAATTTTGAGTTTTTTAATCAGATGGTTTTTCAGGTCTTTCAACAGCATTCGAGCTCCTTGCAGTTTATATTCCTCACTTTTGGTTTCATGACGAAAAGAGTCGCGCCACAGGGGCAGTGACAAACCAAAAGTCAGTAGCATCGGATCCTTGCCATTATCAATCACTTCTCCCATCTCACTTTCACCGGTTTCAATATAGGTGAATTTTAAGAAAAAGTCGGGCATGCTCTTTTTCCGGGATGCTTCAATTCTGCTTTTCTGAAGCTGGATTTGATATTTGATTTGCTCAAGTTGAGGATGGTTAGCCTTTTGCATTTTAAGCAAAGTTGACATTTGAGGCAGTTTGACTGGAGGAGGTAGGCTATTGGGAGCTTTGAATTTAATTTTGTCATTACCCAGATAGGCCTTTATTTCATCTTTTTTAGTTTCAATTTGAGTCCTCACTGTGCTGATTGAATTGCTCAATTTTCCCAGTTCTACTTTGATTTTTGCCAGATGAGAATAATTTAGCCTGGTAGTTTTATATTTTATCCGAGCCAGCTCTAGCATGGAATTCAAGGTTTGGCGATAATCTTTGAGAATTTTGAGGCTGGAGGAGAGATAGGAAAGCTCAAACCATATTTTTTTCAGTTGAAAAAGGAGAATATTGCGAAAAATATTGTATTTGGCCAGTTTGTAAATTGACAGCCGGAGGGCTGTTTCTTTTTGAGCAGCCAATTTGCCCGGCCAGGGAAATTTCTGGGCCAGGGAAAAACGGTGTCGCTGGGGTCCGACTTTTGTTTCCACCTGTTGCATGTACCAAGTGTAGGCAATCTGGGGCAAGGGCCAACGTCCTTTGGCTTTGTAGTTGGAGTTGTGGGAAAGGTAGTCGAAATAGATGGCCTTGAGCTTTGGATTGTTGGAAAGAGCGTAAGTTATAATGTTATCCAGTGTTGGATTCTGAGGAAGCTCAATCTTGATCCGAGGCGAGGTATCCAAGGAAAAATCCGAGTGGGGAACGGTGAGTGTTTTGTTGTTGTCTGCGCAGGAGGAAAAGAAAAAGAGAAGAAAGGGGAGGAAAAGAAAGGGGAGAAGACGGAGAATAAGCAGTGTTGACAGCTTCTTCAGCACTCCCCTGATTTTGATTGCAAACACTCGCAGTTGATACAACATATCCACCTCGTGGAATTAATCATTTGGTCTGTCTCCAATGAAATCCTTCAAGAACCATCCTGGTCTTTTGCTTTTATCATTTTGATAAATTTTTCCGGTTCTTTGTCAAATTTGGGTTTGCAACCACCACAACAAAATGCATAGTATTTTCCCTTATATTTGCTCATTTCTGTCTTTTCTGTGACAGTAAATTCATTTTTCATCACTGGACACCAAGCTTTTGTTCCAAGGGAAGGCTTGCTGTCAAAACCGTTGCTCACCTGGTTCTTGTTTTTGGTGTTGGAGTTTGGTTTTTCCTCAGAGTTTGGTTTTTGTACATCCGAGTTTGAATTCTCCCCGGTTTTATCATCATTCTTTTTACATCCTGCAAAGAGCAGAAAAATTGTACTTGACGCAATTAACAGAGTAGATAATTTCATGGTAATTTTCCATTTTAAATTAGAAGTTTATAAAAAAACTGCCATACCTTTCATTACAGAATGGTTGTTTGGCAGTAAAGTTGTTTAATAAATATAGTTCAAATCATAATCTAATGACCATAGTTGAAAAGTCAACTTCTATGTAGAGTTTTAGGCATTATTGAATTTATTTAAATTTATGTCTAAGAACTGGATTCAAATTCAGGATGGAAGGCTAATATTTAGTTTGATTGAGGTTACAGGATATTAAGCTGGGAGATGAAGATTGGAAAAACAGGAAATCTGCTTGAAGCTTAGGGGCAAGGATGGAACTATTTAGTTCTATTTAGTTTTGAAAGTAAGTTTGTAAGGTTTGGCCGGGTTTCCAGCTTTGTCTTTGAAATTTTTAAATTTGCTGGTGTTGATCCAGACTGTGTATTCCTGGTTGGGTTCTAGTTTGATTTTGACAGTATTCTTGGTTTTGTTCTCATTGTAGAAAGGTTTGCCCTTCAGTTCCGGAAAAGTTTCTTTCTTTTCATAGGCCCAGGACCAGGAATTGTCCATCATGGGTTCATTAAACTTCACAGTCATTCTGGTGAGCTTGTGATTGACGGTCACACCGTTTTGGGGAAAGGTTGAAACAACTTTAGGAGGAGTTGTATCTTTGCTACCAGCCTTTGTATTTTCGTTTTTCTCGTCTTTCTTTTTTTCGTCTTTTTTATCTTCGGATTGTTGATCCTTTTTCTGGGCAACTTTGTCTTGGGATTTTTTATCTTTGTCTTCATCATTTTTGCTGCAACCAGCAACAAATACCAGAGTAGTTAAAATTAAAAGGGAATTTTTGAAAAACATATTACCTCCATAAAGCTCGTAGAAAAAACATTATTGTTAATAAACTACATCTTAATGGTTGTTTTTTAACTAAGCAAGTTGAAAACAGGGTAGTTTAATTCTACATATATACTGTAACTGGAAAACCATCTCAAATTACGGCCATACATGGAAATAAATATTATCTGACCCCCAAAAATATTGACGGCATTTTTCCGTTTCCCTAACCCCCTTGTGGATTTTTATTTTGGAGGGTCATTATATGGTCCTCAACCTGGATAAAATATTTGAAGTGGGATTTGAGGTTAGCATGAAGTTGCCTTGAGTTTATTCTGGGAAAAGTTTAAGTTAGTTCCCGTTCAGTTAAACAAAATAAACAGATAAAGGATAAATTATGAAGATCTTGCATACTTCCGACTGGCATCTGGGGCGTTCTCTTTATGGGCGAAAACGCTATGACGAATTCGAAAAATTCCTTGGGTGGCTGGCTCAGGTGGTAGCTGAACAAAAAATTGATGTTTTGCTGGTATCCGGAGATATATTTGATACCAGTACTCCAAGTAACAAAGCACAGCGGTTGTATTATGAATTTTTATGCAAGGTGGGCCAAACGGTCTGTCGTCATGTTGTGATTGTAGGTGGTAATCACGATTCTCCCACCTTTTTGAATGCGCCCCGTGAACTTTTGCAGGCTTTGAACGTACATGTGGTTGGATCAAAAACTGAGAAGATTAAGGATGAGGTACTTGAACTTCGCGACAGTCAGGGCAACCCCGAAGCTATTGTGGGAGCTGTTTCCTATTTGCGGGATCGCGATATTCGTACTTCTGAAATTGGGGAAAGTTTCGAAGACAAAAATGCCAAACTTATAGAGGGATTGAGGCAGCATTATGCTGATGTTTATCAGTTGGCTAGTCAAAAACGGCAGGAGTTTTTCGCCAAATCAGGAAGGTTGATTCCCTTTATTGCCACGGGGCATCTTTTTACTGACGGAGGCAAAGTGGTCAAGAATGATGGAGTCAGAGAACTTTATGTGGGGACGCTGGTTCACATCAAGCAAGATCTTTTTCCCGAGGAAATCGACTATCTGGCTCTGGGTCATCTGCATGTGCCTCAGAAAGTAGGAAGTAAAGAACACTTTCGCTATAGTGGTTCTCCTCTTCCCATGGGGTTTAACGAATCAAACCAGCAGAAAATAGTGCTGGTGGTGGAATTTGCTGAAAATAAACCTGAGGTTTCCAAGTTGAAGGTGCCTGTTTTTCAGGAACTCATGCAAATTTCTGGGAATTCAGAACAGATTGTTGATGAAATTTCCAAGTTGAAAAAGGCCGGCAGTAAAGCCTGGCTTGAAATTGAGTTTACCGGTAAAGATTCTTCCAAATATCTTCGCGGGGAGCTGGAAAAAGCAATCGAGGACACCGAATTGGAGATTTTGAAAATACAGAATCGAGCCAGGGAAGAAAAATTTTTGCAACAAGCTGGAGAAGTTAAGACCCTCAAGGATTTGAATGTTTTTCAGGTTTTTCAGAAAAAGCTGGATAATGAAGATCTGGAAGAGCAGGAACGCAAAGAGTTGAGCTTGTGCTACCGGGAAATTGTTCAGGAAATCCATGAAAGTGATACCAATGCGGAATAGTGACTTTGTGGTGTAAATTGTTTTGGGTAAGTTGAAACAGGCAAAAGGAAAATAATATGAAGATACTGCAACTTGAATTTGAAAATCTGAATTCACTTTATGGAAAATGGCAAATCGATTTTACTGATCCCGAATATGAAACCAATGGGATTTTTGCCATTACAGGACCTACCGGTGCCGGCAAGTCCACAATTCTTGATGCTATTTGTCTGGCTCTGTACGATCAGACTCCACGCCTGTCCAAGGTCAACAAGACGGAAAATGAAATCATGTCCCGCAATACGACCTATTGTTCTGCTGAGGTTGTGTTTGAGGCGGGGGATAGTGTTTATTGTGCTTTCTGGTCGCAAAACCGCGCTTACAACAAATTGGATGGTAATTTAACTAAGAGGTCGAGAGAATTGTCGGATGCTGTAACCAAGGAGCCAATTTCCACCAAGCTCAGTGTTATTGAAAAGAAAATTCCCGAAATTACCGGGATGGATTTTGACAGATTCACCCGCTCTGTACTTCTTGCTCAAGGCAAATTCGATACATTCCTCAAAGCCGGTAATGACGAAAAAGCCAAAATACTGGAAGAAATTACCGGCACAGGAATTTATGCGAATATTTCCAAACACGTTTTTGAGCGCGCTAAAACAGAGAAGTTGAAGAAAGAAGAATTGGAAAGAATCAAAGGTGGAATCGAGATACTTTCCCCTGAAGAAAAAAAGAAGATTGATCAGGATATCAAAGCAAAAACTAATGAAAAACAAGCGGTGGGGAAAAAGGTCGAAAAGATTGAACGGAATGTCGCATTGCTCAAACAGATTGTCGAATTGGAAGAGGAAATAAAAAACACCCAAAGTGAATATACCAAACTGGAGGAAGAATTTAGCCAGTTTGAACCCCAAAAGAAAAGGCTGGAAGTTGCCCAAAAGGCTGCCAGAGTTGAAAG
>JAQICJ010000016.1 GCA_027858615.1 Deltaproteobacteria bacterium | reverse complement strand
TGGGGAATGTTTACCAGGAGCAATCTCGAAGAAAATGAAACCTGGAGCAGATTAATTGCAGGGTTTTCTTACAAACCCCATGCAAAAATTGCTGTAGCTCTTAACTATCAGATGCAGATGAACAAAAAACACAAGGGAGAAGACGAAGACTATTCCGGAATTTTTCTCAATACAATGTTCAAGTTCTAATCCAATTTGCTTTAACTTGAGGTAAAAATTAAAAATACTCTATATTTAATAATAATCTTTTGTTTTTTATTAACTTCCTGAAAAAAAGATAATAACAGTTTTTTTCAGACTATTAACGGAGCCAGTGCTTCTTCACCATCCAAAAACCCCTATTCTGGGATTAGTTAGTTCCCATCCCAAAAAGGAAGGTAATCGGCTGGCGACGGAATTTTATCTCATCTGCTTTGTCATAACTGCTTGAAATAGTATCTAATGGTTATTTTGAAGAACTGTGTTTGTTGAGAATTTTAGTGTAGGGGCGGATCATGCCCGGGACTATTTCCTTGTGGTAAAAGCGTTTTTTTATGGGGGGAATTTTAAGAAAATTTCTGATGATAAAATTGACGAATCTTTTCAGGAAGCGGGTATTGGGAAAATCAAAGTATCCTTGTCTGGAGTAATGTTTAAAATCGTTAGGGAATACAACGCCAATGCTTTCCAAAAATTTGACGCGAAAAATTTTTCTTCCGGCAACCCCGGGGAATTTTTTGGGAGCAAAATAATTTTGTTTATGGAAAAGTTCTGTTTTGCGGGCCAGATCGGTAATTTTGAGATCGATAATTTCGCTGTTTTGTTCTTCGTCTGTAACAAACCCTGCCAGATTGGATTCACTTTCGTAGATTATGTTGCCTAAAACATCCTGCAAGTAAGTAAATTCGGAAAGGGGACCTGAAACTAGAACTCCTATCTGCTTATTTTGGAAAAGGGGAACATGTCCGTTGCAGAAAAAACGGGTTATAAACTGCTGCCATTGGAAAGAAAGATAGATGTTTTCTATGCTCACGGCAAAAATAATAATATCAGCCGGCACCACCAGTTTGGCTACCGTTTCTCTGAATTTATCGGCTTTATCAAAAACACAGACAAGATCGGAGGCGCATTTCAAACATCCACGACAACCGCTTTTGATACCCAGTTTTGCTATTTCTATTTGTTGAATTTTTGTTGAATTAAAAGAAGAAGAAAATCTATCAATCATTTTCCCGAGATTTGAATTTTCTTCAGATTTATCGGTAATTATTGTTATTTTGTTGTCAGAGTGAATCTTATGCTCAACGGGAGCCGGCTGATAATTGAAAGTTGTCGGTTTGGGCAAATTGAACTTATATGTGCCTGGATATTTGTTTTTGAGATGTTCCAGAAAATTTTTCATGAACAGATCCAGCTTTTTGCGCCCTGGTTTTGAGAAAAGAGTCTCCATGTTTGGAGAAATGGTATCTACTGTTTTCATTTCCAGCAAAGATGACATGGCGTGAAAAAAGCGATGAGCAGTGTGGTCAAAATAATTGATGGAGGTGGTTATCAAAGCTGTATATTTGTTTTTAAAACTTTGTTGCAGGGCTTTATCGTTGAGAACCAGATTAAGAAAACGCAAAACCTGGGAAGGGACATTGAAATAATAAACAGGTGTGGCCCAAAGTATGCCGTCGCAACTATTTATAATTTCTATGACTTTATTTACTTTGTCCTTATTTTTCTCAAGTTTGCTTATCTCTTTACCGGCATCTATTTCTATCCATTCATGATTTGAATGTTTAATCTGCATGTATTTGACATATTGCAGAGTAATGCTCTGTTTGCCCTTGGGACTTCCATTGATTACAGCTATTTTCATTATTTACTCCCTGATTTTCGCAGATTGAGTTTTTTTTACAAATAACAACCAGATAAAAGGATGATCAACTGAGTTTTCTGACTTTTTCAGAATATTCATGGATTTTTTTGTCTACGAGATAATTGATGGAATCTTTTTCCCAACTGCGATCTTTTAATCTTTTTCCTGCTTTGACTCCGGTGAGAATTTCTATGGCTTCGTCAATGTGAGAGACTGCATAAACATGAAAATTACCCTCCTTGACTGCATTGACAACATCCTTGTTGAGCATCAGATTTCTAATGTTGGACCTGGGAATGATAACTCCTTGGTCTCCGGTAAGTTTATTCAATTTGCAAATTTTGAAAAAACCTTCAATTTTTTCGTTTACTCCTCCAATTGCTTGAATTTCTCCATGTTGATTAACACTGCCGGTTACTGCAAAATCCTGTTTGATAGGTATTTTGGAAAGACTGGAAAGAAGAGCCAGCAATTCGGTGGAAGAAGCACTATCCCCGTCAATAGTGGAATAGCTTTGTTCGAAAGTAATGGATGCGTTAAAATGCATGGGATAGTTCTGGGCAAAACGATTAGCAAGATAACCGACCATGATCAATGAACCTTTGTCGTGAATATTACCTGACAGGTTGACTTCACGATCAATGTTGACCACACCTTTTTTACCGGCAAAGGTAATGGCGCTTATTCGAGCCGGAATACCAAAAGCATGATCTCCAAGATCATAAATAGCCATTCCGTTAATTTGGCCTATATCTTCTCCGGAAGTTTTGATTACGATATGATTGATCTTGATTTCCCTGGTGGCCAATTTCTCGATTCTGGAATGGCGTTTGTTTTTTTCGGCAAGGGCTTTGTCAATATCTTTAGATTCGATGAATTTGTATTCGCCCCTTTCTTTGGCCCAGAAATCTGATTCTGAGAGCAGATTGAGCAGAATTGAAGTTCGATTGATCATCAGACATCTATCATTGGTAAGTCTGCTGGCATATTCAACAATATTGGAAACAGCATCGGCTGAAAGAGGAAGATAATTTTCTTCTCTGGCGATTTGACCGAGGAAACGAGCCAGTGATTCGATATTTTCGGAATTCCGTTTCATATGGGTGGAGAAATCGGATTTAACCTTGAAAAGTCGATTGAATTCTTCGTCATGGTTATGCAAAAGATAGTAAAGTTCGGAATTACCCACCAGAATTACCTTGACGTTGAGGGAAAGGGGAGATGGTTTGACTGTTCCTTTAATTTTGATTTTGGAAGAGTCATAAAGGCCTTCTATCCGAATTTCCTTATGGCGCAGTGCTTTTTTAAGAGCCAGCCAGGACTGGGGATTGGTAAGCAC
The DNA here is from genome assembly GCA_027858615.1 of Deltaproteobacteria bacterium. GTDB lineage: Bacteria > Myxococcota_A > Polyangia > HGW-17 > HGW-17 > JAQICJ01. The sequence continues at coordinate 18,847 of JAQICJ010000016.1, read as the reverse complement.
ATCATTGGCCTGGATAATCAGATAACCGCCACTAGCTTTGTGTAAAGCTCCCGGTCTGATTAAAGTATGATTGGTTGACAAAATACCGTGACGATCGTTGTATTCCAGATAACCAATCAGAGAGGAAAGATTAGGCATTTTTTCCATGTAGACAGGTGCGCAAGTTTCTTTGGCGCGATCTATCAGAACATTAACCATAAATTCTATGGGAATTTCTTCTTTTTCCGTTACAGGAGCTCCCATAAGAATTTCAGCTGCTTCCTGTGGCAGACCGGAATCATCATTGCCGTGATCATTGTCGGTAAAAGATTCATAATTATCCAGATAATGGGTTTTGAGATGTTTTAAATAGTTATCAAGAACTTCATTGGAAAAATTGAATTTTTCGTTGATCTCTTCTATATACTCTTCGATTAGAGGAGTGATCAACTTTTTTTCTTCTTTTTCAATGGTTTCCTGCATCTCTTTTTCCATCTTGCGATGTTTCTTTTCAAAATCCACCGAAAGCTCCACCAATTCAAGGTTGGCCTTAGCCAATTTTTTTTGAATATCGATGAGATCCGATGACATTTCTGGAAATTCCGAGAGAGCATCTTCGGTTATCAATTTATCTTTATACATGGCTGCAGGAACGAGTTCGCCTTCTTCAGACACTTTGATGTGAATCCCCCGATTTTTTGCTTCTTCCATGAGATATTGCAGAGAATCGTTCATTGATTCCCTTGTTTTGTTGCTCATTTCAGAGCGAATTCTGTTGATGGCCGGGGTTGTGAGAATTCTGGGAGTTTCCCGATGGAGTTTTTTTACAAGATTTTTAATCAGTTTTTCCAGAATTTTACCCTTGCCTGGAGGTAAAACCAGAGCGACAGGTTCGAGGGGAGCGTCGAAATTGTATATATAACAAACATCTTTTGATACCGGTTCCTGGGATGCTCTTTCCTTTACCAGTCTTTGGATGGTGGAGGTTTTGCCTGAACCTGCCATTCCCACTGCAAAGATGTTAAAGCCACGATTCTTTATGGAAAGTCCAAATTTAATGGCATCTATGGCTTCTTTCTGATCCAGGGTGCCTTCCCAGCCGGGAAGTTCGCTGGTAGATTTGAAAGACAGTTCTTCTGGTTTGCAACGAAACCTCAGATCATCTTTTTTTACTTTAAACTTGTTGATTTTTTTTGTCCCCACCTTAGATATCATATGGTTAACTCCCTCAGGGTTTTATTGATTTGTCTTCTGGTTTGAGTTGACGTGCTTTGATGCTTTTATCGGCTTTAAGGTTGAATTTCTTGTATTCCTCGCTGGAATATTCACCTTTTTCATTGATTACTTTATCCATATCACCGTCACAGTCAATATCCCAGGAAATGGAAATAAGTTTGCCGTTAGCATCAAAGTTTTCATAATAATTGTATTTGGAGCAGACTCTTTCAGGTGAACCGGGAGGATTGATGACAATGTAGGCAATTTGAGTGATAATGCCGTTGTTGTAAGTTTTTTCGATTTCCCAGGTGTTTTCGTCGCCGTCGGTGTTGAAAAGCTCTTTTCTGACAACTCCGTTGCGAAAAATGGTTTTACGGTCGATAATGCCATCGCGATCTTCATCCTGGTGGGCTTCAATTTTGATTTTTCCGGAAGTATCAAAAAAGTAAAAGAGATCCATCAGTCCATCACCATTAAGATCTACTTCCCGGCAGGCCAGAGAATTGTCAGGTCTGAAGTATTTTACAACCCCGATGGGATTGACTTTGGTGAGATAAAGTTCTTTCTTTTTCAATTTAATTTTTTCGGCTTTTGGATTTTTTGCCTCTAGCTTCTGATTGTGCCATGCTTGACAACGCTCCTTCTTGGCAGCCATGGCTTGTTTGGAAGCACAGACCCTTATTTTGGGACAATTACAGACAACCTTGTTTTTTTCCTTGTCTGAAGTAGTTTTCTTTTTATCTTTGCAGCTGGAAACCGCCAACAACAAGATGGTTGTTGACAGGAGTAAAGAAATATTTTTCATGTTCAAAACAAAGACTCCTTTCTTGAGGGCGTCATTAGATTTGAGAACCTGGAATCAAATAAAACACAAATAAATCAGTCAAAAACCCCAATTCTGGGACAGGAACTAGACTAAAAGACAACTCGACACAAAACTGAGAAGTTCCCCTTGCAGAAACTCAACTTGTTAAAAAAAGCAAATCAGTGATAATTACGAAAAAAACAAACAATATTATTGTAATTTTACTTCTTGCAAACGAGTTGTATTTTCTGCGCCAGGGTCAAGTTCGAATGAAAATTGCACCTGCAAAATGTGAACCCATGTTCAAGAAAAACGCTTGTTAAAATTATGGGTTTATTGGCATTTGCTCATGGATTTTAGCAAAAAAAATAAAAAATAACACATATAATTATTATTTATTTCAAAAATGAGCTCCACCTTGAAATTAATTGTGAAATTATTGGTTTCTGGAATTTTAATCTTGGCCTGGAGATCAAAGATATTATTTTAGACAATGATCTTTTTTTTAGATGGAAACTGATTAAATTTCAGATTTCAACTGTTCTGCCATATCTGTTTTTTCCCAGGTAAATTCAGGTTCAGATCTGCCAAAATGACCATAAGATGATGTAATCAGATATCTAGGTTTCAGCAGATCCAGCTTTTTGATGATGGCTGCCGGGCGACAGTCGAAATTATTTCTGATGATCTGCTCAATTTTATTGTCCTCAACTTTGCCGGTCCCAAATGATTGAGCCAGAATTGAAACAGGTTGGGCTACCCCAATTGCATAGGAAAGTTGTACTTGCAACCTGTTGGCAATTCCTGCTTTTACAATGTTTTTTGCGATATATCGAGCCATGTAGGAGGCACTTCTGTCAACTTTGGATGGATCCTTTCCTGAAAATGCTCCTCCACCGTGGGCTGCCATGCCTCCATAGGTGTCGACGATTATTTTTCTTCCGGTCAGACCTGCGTCAGCCATGGGGCCACCCATAACAAAACGTCCGGTTGGATTGATTTTGATGTTTTCAGATTGTTGAGGAATCTCGTCAGGGGCGAAAACCTTTTTGATTACTTCTTCAATGATGGCTTCGCGCAATTGGTGCATCTGAACAGTGTCCTTGTGCTGAGAAGAGATGACTATATTATCTATTCCCACCGGCTTATTATTATCATATTTGACTGTAACCTGTGATTTTCCATCAGGACGCAGAAAGGGAATAATATTTTCTTTTCTGACCAGGGCCAGTCTTTTTACCAGTTGATGGGCTTTGATTATGGGTAGAGGCATTAATTCAGGAGTTTCACGGCAGGCATAGCCGAACATCATACCTTGATCTCCCGCTCCTTGTTCTTTGTTTTCACCTTTATCAACTCCAACAGCAATATCCGGGGATTGGGTTTCAATGGCCGAGATCACTGAACAGGTTTCATAATCGAAACCTACAGAAGAATCATTGTAGCCGATGTCTTTGATGGTCTGGCGAACAATTTTGGGAAAATGAACATAGGTGGAAGTGGTTATTTCACCGGCAATAAAGATAAGTCCGGTTTTGGTGAGAGTTTCGCAAGCCACACGACATTGGGGATCTGCTTTTATAATCTGATCCAAAATAGCATCTGAAACAGCATCGCATACTTTATCCGGGTGACCTTCAGTAACAGATTCGGAGGTAAAAAGGTAAGCGCTCATAATGATTCCTTTGAAAATTTGCCTGATCTTGAAACAAAACTGGTTCCCTTTTCAAAATCCAAAGTTTAATAGTTTGGGAAAAAGAATTAGATAAATTGTAATAATAAGCAAGCAGGCATTGATAGTTGATTTTTATACAGATATCGTTATAAACCGGGGGTTGAACCTTGCCGGTAACAAATGAAAAGTAAATATACCAATTACAATTTTTATTACAACTCGAAAAAGTAAGTTGGGAAGCATGAAAAATGAAGCCACAATTTGTATTTATTGATTTTCCCATTATAAAGTGAATTAAAATTTTTTTGCAGATTTTATGCAGTTCCCTCCAGTTTCATAAAATCAACTTGTTTACTGAAAAAATATACTGGTTTGACAGGAAAAGTTCATGGAAACCAAAAAATATCACATTATTGTTGTCGGCGGCGGCCATGCCGGAATTGAAGCTGCAGCCGCAGCTGCCAAGATGGGGCTCTCTGTTCTTTTGCTTACCATTGATCCGCAACGCATTGGAGAGATGCCTTGTAATCCTTCCATTGGCGGTATTGCCAAAGGCCATCTGGTGAGAGAAATTGATGCCCTGGGTGGTATGATGGGGTTGGCGGCAGACAGAACTGCTATTCAGTATCGACGTTTGAATACTAGAAAGGGACCGGCAGTCAGAGCAACCAGGGTTCAGACAGATAAAGCAAAATATACAGAATATATGATCTCAGAATTGAACAAAATTGCCGGATTGACCATTAAAGCCGGTGAAGCCAAGGAAATTATTGCTGACGATGAGGGTTTCAGCGGAGTTCGTACCAGCAATGATACAATTTATAAAGGAAAAGCCTGTGTTATTACCTCGGGAACCTATCTCAACGGGTTGCTCCATACAGGAAAGACAATTACACCGGGAGGAATTTATGGACAACCTCCTTCTTCAGGGTTATCCGATTCATTGAGCAGTCATGGTATTTCCCTGGGAAGGCTGAAAACGGGAACTCCCGCACGTTTGTTGGCTCAATCCATCGATTTCAGCCGGTGTCAATTGCAGCCCGGGGATCCCAAGGTCAAGCAGTTTTCTTTTTTCGGACCCCGTTCCAGGTTGCAGCAGATTCCCTGCTATCTCACCTGGACCAACCAGAATACAAATCGGGTAATTTCCAGTAATTTTGACATAGCTCCTCTTTTTAACGGACAGATCAATGGAATGGGGCCCCGTTACTGTCCTTCCATTGAGGATAAAGTATTTAAATTTCCCCAACGCAATCGTCATCATATCTTTCTTGAACCCGAGGGTTTGGATTCTGACTGGATTTATCCCAATGGTATTTCCACCAGTTTGCCCCCTGAGGTGCAAAAAGAATTTCTCCACACTATTGCAGGGCTGGAGAAGTGCAAAATTGCCAGATATGGATATGCTGTGGAATATGATTATGCTGATCCCAGAGAATTGGAGATTTCCCTCCAGTCCAAAGTACTTCCCGGTTTATATTTTGCGGGGCAGATCAATGGCACCAGCGGTTATGAAGAAGCTGCAGGTCAAGGACTGATTGCCGGCATCAATGCTGTTCTCCGAATCAGAGGACAACAGCCGTTGATTATTCCCCGAGATAAGGGCTATATTGGAGTAATGATCGATGATCTTACTACCAAAGGAATTGAAGAGCCTTATCGACTGTTTACTTCCCGGGCGGAACACCGCTTGATGCTACGCGAGGACAATGCTGATGAAAGATTGACCACAATTGGAAGAGAGTTGGGATTGATCGGGGATGAATTCTGGAAGATTTTCCAGGAACGCCAGCTCATGGCCCGCAGGGAAAAGAAATATATTATGACTACCAGTCTTGATTATGCCGAAACAGTTGAATTGGCCTCGGAGCTGGGTTTGAAAAAACCCTCGGCTCCCATGAATTTGCAAGATTTTCTCAAAAGACCCCATGTTTCTTGGGAAAATCTGGTGGAAAAGGGTTATGGCAATAGTGAACTTCCTGTGTGGACTGGTGAACGAATTGAATCGGAAATAAAATATGAAGGATACATTCAGAGGCAGGCAAAGCAGATAGAAAAACTGAAAAAGTTGGCACAGATAAAGATACCAAAAGAATTTTCCTTTACTGATATTCCGGGACTGAGATATGAATGGATCCAGAAAATTGAAGCTAAAAAACCTGACAATTTGAAGGAAGTTATGGATATTCCCGGTATGTCCCCTGCTGCAGCTACAGTATTGAGAAGTTATATTAAAAAATTCAACCGGGACAAAGGTGTGAGAGAGAACAACAGTTGATCAATTTGAATTTTATTTATCTGTTTCAATGAGGCCGTATTCGCCATCTTCTCTGTAATACAGAACATTGATGACGTTGGTTTTGGCATTGGTGAAAACCAGAAATTTCTTATCTTGTAATTCAAGTTTCATGATTGCATCTTCAAGGGCAAGGGGTTCGGCAATATATTCGTTGGTTCTGACAACCTCATGTTGAAGCTCATTCTGTTTGCCTGAATTATCAGACTGGGTGTCGTTGATTGCTGGTTCGACCTCCATCTCTTCAGCAAATTCATTGTCAGCATCCGGGGTATCGTTCATTACATTTTGATATCTCTGAATTTCAAATTCATCAGCCAGATTGTATTGTTCAATTACATGGGATTTGAAAAGTTTGGCTGGTGATTCCGAGGGTTTGTGGGAGCGTATTTTCTCTTTGTATTTTTTGAGTTGCTTTTCAATTCTGACCATTGCCTGATCGATGGAATAGTACAGGTCTTCCGATGAATCTACTCCTTTTATCATTAAACCATTTTTAAGGTTCAAGGTTACATCCGCTATGTTGCGAAAGCGTTCAGAAGTGAGAACTACATGGGCATGACAAGGGTTGGACAGGAGTTTTTTCATTTTGCCCATTTTGTCGTTAAGGTAGTTTTTGATAGCTTCTGATGAATCCATACGTCGAAAAGTTACGTCTATCTGCATATTTTCCTCCTAAAAACCGGTAAACCCTACAGGTAAATACCCGTAAAGCAGAATAGAAAAACCATCCTCAGGGGATAGTGTTGGAACAAGATAATCATTAAATGTTAAACCGCTATGGTTTGAAAAATATTTCTTAAGGGTAAAAAAAAATCTGGTGAATATGGTTTTCCCGAGTAACTTGATGAATTTTCAGGCAATGAACTGAACCCCTGTTATTGTCAGTAAAAATTTGATTATTATGGATTGAAAATAATTGTGGAAATTTTCCATTTTCTGGGAATTGACCATATTAAACAATTATAGTTGAAAAATTATGGAAATAAAACCTTAAAATGGATTTCTTCTGCGGGAAGAACTTAAAATGTTCAGTTGATCCCTATATTTGGCGACTGTCCTGCGAGCGACATCTATTCCTTCTTTTCTGAGAATTTCAGAAATACTCTGATCCGACCAGGGGTGGTTAGGATTCTCTTCATTGACGATTTCCCTTATTTTTTCCTTTACACTCTGGGCTGCAATTTCTCCTCCATCAAGTAATTTGATTCCCGGAGAAAAAAAATATTTCAATTCAAAAACACCCTGGGGAGTATGAACGTATTTGTTGTTGGTAACTCTGGAGACAGTTGATTCGTGTCTGTCTATGTCTTCGGCTACATCTTTGAGAGTAAGGGGGCGCAGGTATTGAGCACCTTTGTCAAAAAAATCTCTTTGGAATTTAATCAGGGAATAACCAGTTCGAGTGATGGTTTCCTGGCGCATCTGAATAGCCTGGATCAGCCATTTTGCCTTTTGCATCTTTTTGGTGACATATTCCTTGGAATCTTTCCGTTTGCGCAGTGAATTGTAATAACGGGATATTCTAAGCTTGGGCAGACCGTCATCATTGAGTTCCACTACATAATTATCGCCCCTTTTACAGATGTAAAGATCAGGGGTGATATAGGCAGTTTTTTCAAAAAGAAACTCTCTTCCCGGTTTAGGTTCGAGAGTCTGGATTAATTTGACGGACTCATATACTTTTTCTTTGGTGATGGAAAGATCTCTGGCTATTTTGGTGTAATTTTTTCTTTCCAGGTTGGGAATGTGTTTTTGAAGGATTTGCAGCAGAATGTCGTCTAGCAAACCCAGATGTCGAGCCTGAACAATAAGACACTCCGCAAGATCTCTGGAGCCAACTCCCACCGGATCAAATACTTTGATCAATTCGTGGGTTTTTTCGACTTCTTCAAGGGGAACTTCTGTTTTCAGATGTTTTGTGGCGATTTGCTGGATATCCAGGAGATCTATTTTTTTTAAATAACCATAGGGATCAAGATTGCCGATAATCAAAGTGCCAATCTGTTTTTGCAGGGTGGTCATGGCCGATACCTGCAATTGCCATTCAAGATGTTCGATCAGTCCCGGATGACTTTCCAGTCTGCTCTCAAAAGGAGTATAATCGTCGTTGTCAATTTTGAAAGTGCTGCCTCTGGAAACAGGAGCGTGGGAGCTGTCATCTACATAGCTTTCCCACTCCATATCTTTCCGCATCTTGTTTTCTTCGTCAACGGTCATGTCATCGGTTGATGGTACTTCCTGCAGGGTTTCTTTATCTTCCTCTGAAGTTTCTTCTTTTGGAGATTTATCCTGTTCTTCTCCTCCTTTTTCTTCCTCCTTATCAAGCAGGGGGTTTTCCATATATTGTTCGTTGACTTCGTTGATCAATTCGTGGAGGGGCAATTGCAACAAGTAAATGGCCTGTTGCATCTGCTGGGTCATGATCAGTTTTTGCTCCTGGCGCAAATTCTGACTGATTACCATGTTTTGTTTTATTTCAAATCCCATAAGTTATTTATCCATCTCAGTTCTTAACCCCTTTGAAACAAAAAACCTGCTTCTCTTTGCTGAACCAAGTAGTTCAGGTAATACCTCCAGATTCAAATACTTGGAACTCCTGGCTGAAACTTGGGTCCACAAGCTTATGAAATATTCTGCTCAGGGAAGGAGATAGGGGTAGGAAAATTTAAGTTTTTTATTCTTGAATTTGCCGAAATCAAGGGATTTAACTTGATCGAGAATACATTTTCCTGTTGGTGTATCCTTGAATATTCCTTTAATTTTTAATTTTTTTACTTTGCCGGTTTTTCCGGAAACCAGCAGATAAACCTTGGCTTTGCCGGGTATCTGAAATTTTTCGTAGCATTTTTTAATCTGGGGATGGATCGATTTCATCACGGATTGAATTTTTGAATTTGAAGGTCTTGAGGGCAATTCAACCTTTTTCTCTTTTTTCTCTTTTTTGTTGAAATGATCGCAACCTTTCTTATTGACAGGGCCTTTGCCTTCAGAAGATGGTTCTGAATAGAGAATTTCTCCTGTACAATGGTTGTAGACCCGATATCCTCCCTGGTAGAAAGTCATGCCTTGTCCCAACTTACTGTCCCAGACATCTTCTTGCCTGACTCTGAATAAAAACTGTACTTTGAGAAAAGGACGGACATTTTTGTTCCAGGTGTTGAGTTTGCGTGGATCTACGGGTATTTTGAATTTACCCATCTCTATCCCTTTTAATTCATTGTTTTCAATCTTTTTTGGTTTTATGGTAGAAAGATGAAATTTATTGTTTTTGAAAAGCAGGGGATCAAATTCGATCTTTTTATTGCAAGTGATACAACCAAGAACTGAAATGGGATATTCAAATGTGGAAGTATATTTACCAAATTTCAAGGCGGAATTATCTACAGAATAAAGATAGGTTTTGGTAGCCACTTTAATTTGCATATAGGCTCTGATAGCTCTACATTGAAGTTCAGGAAGTGAATTGCCTGAACCGCATTTTTGCAGGAAAGGACCGGCAACATTTTCGAGATCCTGAACCTTTTGGGCAGAAGCAGCGAGTTGTTCAAAAGTTTTCTTAGGTTCTGCCTGGGCTGAACCTGTGATAAATAGACAGATTATAGGGAAAACGAGAATGTTTTTCATTGTACCTCCAGGTTGATTAACGAAAACCGGTGGTGGGTAAACGGATATGTTCCTGACTGAAAGGAACGAATTATTGCAGCAATTTGCCAACCAGACAGCCCGCTGGGACTATTGAAAGAAGAATCCATGAATTGAAGGACTGACTGGACAAATTACAGACAAGGTTATATCTTGTCAATATCCCGGATTTTATGACACTGCAAGGTTGAAAACCAAGTGCAGATTGGATGAAACTTATGATAGAAATCAGGGATAGTGCAATTACAAAGTATTATCATTCAACTGCTGTATATGTCAACAATAATTCTGGTTTGAATTGCAGGCAGGAATTGATTGGTAAAGGTTGAAAAAGGAGAAATATGTCAAAAGTTATTTGGGCTCCCTGGCGCATGGAATTTATCGAAGGAAAATCCCCCGGTTTTGAAGGATGTGTTTTTTGTCATCACCGAGATCTTTCCAGGGATGAGTTTTCCAGATTTCATGTTTTTGATTCCAACAACAATACATTGGTAATTTTAAACAAATATCCCTACACAAATGCTCACCTTCTGATTATTCCCCACAGTCATGTTTCCAATCTTGAAGATCTTGACCGGGTTGAATATATAAACCTTGCCCTTATTCTCAAAAAAACAATTGTGCAGGTGAAAAAAGCAATCAATCCCCAGGGATTAAATGTGGGCATGAACCTTGGTGCCAGTGCTGGTGCAGGAATTGCCGATCATCTTCATTACCACATTGTACCCCGCTGGGAAGGCGACAATAATTTTATGCCGGTTATAGGTTCTACCAGGGTAATGCCGCAATATCTCAATGAAACCTATGAAAAACTACTGCCCTTTTTGCAAGACATCTGTTCTTTGGATTGAGATTCCAGTCAGAACTATGGCTTGCCCTCGCAAAAACCTTTTGCATCTGTTTTGGGTTTAGGATAATTTAACAACCATGAAAAACATTTTACCCTTATTACTTATTTTATTTGCTGGAAGCAGTTGCCAGAATCCCTGTGAAAAAGTTTATCAAAAAACTGTTGATTGTGCTCAGGGCCCCGGGCTTAAAAAGAGTCTCGAAACCAAAAAGGAGACTATCATCAAACTGTGTGGGCCCTTTAAAGATGAAGTAAAAGAATGTCTCGGTTTTGAAAAATGTGGCGATTTCAATCTTTGCATGAAAAAGGTCACCAGAAATTTTATTGGAAAAACAAAAAAAAGTCGGCAGGAACGTGATCTGGAGCGTAAAAATAAAACTGAAGAAGCTCCCTCTCAGCCCAAAAAAACTGATGCTCCTGCTCCCACCAAAGATATTACAATAAAAACTGAGGACTAGAAACCGTCAGATTAAAAAACAGTTGAAATTCAATTACTTGGTATTTACAGGGGTGATAACCAGATTATCAAAGTAAACATCTGTAGCCCAGTTGCTGAAGGCAAAATAGCGGTTGTTTTTTCCATAAAGAGGATCTTCATCCTTTAAGGTAAGTATTAGTTTATTATCGATGAACCATTTCAAAATCAAAATTCCATTTTTGAGGCGGGATTCAATTTTCCAGTGATATTTTTTTTCCGGTTCAACCTTGATCTTTTTTGTGTGAAGCAAATTACGGGCATGTTCAAATTTGCGGGCAATAAATGTCTTGGAGTTGTTCCAGCCCCCCTGGCAGAAAATATAACCGGTGCCTTTGTAAGCTCCTTTATTCAAAGCAAAGGATTTGCCATCTCCGAAAAGTTCAATTTTGATATCTCCTTTCGTGGAAAGACTCCAGGTGTCAAATTCCAGATCCATATTTGCAGGCAGGTTTTTTTTGAGCCAGAGGGGATGATTGTATGCACCATAAATATTGAGAGAATTATTGATGATCAGATAGCGGCTGATGGTGTCGAAGTAGTTTTCTTCAAGATGAAGGCGGTTGAAATCATCCTGGAAAACATTTTTGATTGGTTCTTTTTGCTTGCAGCCGGCAAACAAGGTCAGAAAAGTGAGATTTATGAAAATAGAACATTGGAAAAATGATTTAAAATTGAAAATAGATAAAGGGAACAACATCAGTCACAGCAACTTTCTGCAGGAAAAAGGCAAAAGCAAACATTAGCAAGGGATGAATCCAGAGAGGAATTTTTTGGTAGAAATTTGTAATTTTTTTCAAAACAGAGCCGGAAACCAGATGGATGAGATAACCGGCGATAATGGCAACAATAACAGTTATTGGCAAATTGACAAAAGACATTTCCAATCTGGCAATATTTTTGAGAACCTGGAGGGCTCCATTGAAAGTAGCTGCTCTGAAGAAAATAAAAGCAAATACAGTAAAATTGAAAGTTAAGAAAACTGCAAAAATTTTTAATGGAAGTGGTTTTCTTTCTTTGTGAAGACGGTTGAAACCAAGCCAGCGGGAAATCACCAGACCAATTCCGTGAAGAGTACCCCAGAAAACAAAAGTCCAGGCAGCTCCATGCCATAATCCTCCCAGAACCATGGTGATCATCAAATTTCTTGAAGTTCTCCATTTAGTGTTGTTGCGGGAGCCCCCAAGAGGGATATAAAGATAATCGCGCAGCCAACTGGAGAGAGAAATATGCCATCTTTCCCAGAATTCTGAAAGGTTGGTGGAAATAAAAGGGGCGTCGAAGTTTTTGGGGATATAAAAACCCAGCAGAGCTGCGCTGCCGATGGCTATATCTGAATATCCCGAAAAATCACAATAAATCTGAAGCGTGTATCCATAGACCCCAACCAGGGATTCCAGAGATGACATCATGGCTGTACTTTCAAAAACTCTGTCAACGAGGTTGACAGCGATAAAGTCAGCTATGGCAACTTTTTTGAAAAGACCGATAATGATCAGGATTACTCCTTTGGCATAAAGTTCTCGATCCAGTTTTACCTGTTTTTTGACCTGGGGAATAAAATCGGTGGCTCTTACAATGGGACCGGCTACAAGCTGGGGGAAAAATGAAACATACAGGGCATAATTGAGAAAAGATTTTTCATGTTTGAGATCATTACGGTAGACATCGATGGTATAGCTCATTGCCTGAAAGGTATAAAAAGATATTCCCACTGGTAGAACTATTTTTTTAAGGATTCTGGTGTTGAAATCAGGTTCCAATCCAAAAATATCAAGAAAGTAGGAAGCTGATGTAACAGAGAAGGAAGCATATTTAAAGATGGCCAGAATTGAAAGAGCAGTAAAAATTCCAAGAAATAACCATAATTTTCTAGTTTTTTTGTTGGAGGATGCGGAGATTTTACCGGCACTTATCCAGGTGATGAAAACAGCGGTGATAATAAGGGGCAGATATCTAGGATCCCAGGCTGAATAAAAAACCAGACTGGCCACGAGAAGAATAAAATTGCGGATTTTAATTCTCTCGGTTGCCAGCCAGGAAAGGGTGAAAACACCACCCAGAAAGAAAAAATAAACTATACTGTTAAAAAACATCTATTTGCTTCTTTTCCCTTTAAGATATTCAAGATAGCCCTTAATCAAATTAACATAGAGGATGGATGCCATCTTTTCTCCTCCGGCATCGGTTATATGAGTGAGGTCTGAAACAGCAAGCCGTGGTCTGTGATTGTGCCAGGCAACAATAGATGCTTCTCCCCCCATAGCTTTCCAACTGTTGAAAAAAGCACAACCACTTCGGCGAGCTATGGATTTTTGAACTTTGATTATCTCTTTGATTATATTGAGGGTATGGTATTCTCCTCCGGATTTGGTGACTTTATCGGTGGGTCCCATGATCAAGCACGACATCTGTTTATTTGAGGCAAGCAGATGTTTGAGCATGGTAATGGCTTTTGGAGCATAATCTTCTCTCATTCCAGTATCTACTTCATTTACCCCAAAGTGTAGAATCATAAGTTGGGGATGGCGCAGGGCAACAGCTCTGGCATAGTGGTTCTGATTGGAATTGGTAAGGTGGATCAATCTCCCCCCGGTGAGGCTTATGGCATCCACTATTACACCGGGTTTGTCGTTTTCAAGGGAAACTCCGGCAATTTGAACAACTCCTCCTTTGCCTGATTCAACCCTCCAGATTTTCCCCCGGGCCTCGCTGGTCAGTTTTTTGATAATTTGCTTATTTTGACGAGTATCAGTGGATTTTACCAATTGCCCGTCAACTTTTATCTGCAATTTTCCCCCTTCAGGGTGAGTTATGTAAAAGACAGATATTCTGTTGACGCTGGTGAGATCTTCCCGAATTTTGAATTCAGTGTAAGCTCCCGGTCCTATGGTTCTAGAGACAATTCCCCCAAATCCATATTTGTCGGATTTGAGGACTGGATTAAGTATAGTGAAGGCTTTCCAGCCATTTTCGTAAAAATATACTTGTTTGTGACCTGTCCATTTCCACAATTTCTGCATCAGAAAATATCCAGGTCCACTGTTGCCGAATTTATTCTGAAAATTCTCTCTCAATTGAGAAGTAATCTTGTCGCGAGAGATGATGGAGTCTCCAAAGTAACTGATAATTGTAGTTTTTTTATTGTTACCGGTTTGCCTGAGAGAATTGTAAAAATTGTCCAGAGTCCACAATTTACAACCATCTTCACTTCCTTTTCGGCAATAAAATTGCAAAAATTCAGAATCAAATTTTTTCGGTTCTCCAGTTTTTACAGGATTTGGTTTTTTTGTTTCAACTTGTTGGGAAGATGAATCAATTGGCCCCGCAGATTGCATTTGGTTGAGGGATTTTTCCAATTTTTCGATATTATTGTTTAAAGTGGAATTATCTGTAATTTCAATTTTTTGGCTTGAGTCATTATTGAATACATCCAGGATGAACAGGCGAAGGCTGGGGAAAAGACGCAATTTTCCGGGTAAAAAGGAAAAAGGAATTATAAATAAAGCAAAACTGATAAAAACAAGGAAGAAAGCAATTGGGAATTTTTCGGTTTTGTGAGTTTTCTGTTTCATACTTTCTCTTGATAGGTTATGATAAATCATTGCAGATTTGTTGAAGTAAGAGAAATTCATCCAATTGTTTTCTGTTGAATTGCAATTGGTTCAAGTGCAACAAAGTTGAATTTATACCAACTTTATTTGGGAAACACAAAATATGAAGGTTGATTTTTTCCATGGCAAACATGAATCTGGTTGAATTAAACTTTGTTTTTTGCGTCTATCGTCGGAGATGACAAACTTTGCAACCGGCGAGGCTTAAATTATGATAAAGAAAAATATTTATTTTTTTTCAATATTGTTTTCAATTATTCAATTTTCTCCAGTTGTCCGGGCTGGAAATATCAAAGTTCTCATTAAAACTTTAAAATCATCCAAAAATCACAAAGTCAGGGCTACAGCGGCAATGCTTCTTTCCAAGCAAAAGGGTAATTCCAAGGCTTTTTCGGCTTTGCTTAGTGCATTTTTGAAAGATAAAAATCCCACAGTTAGAGGTACTTGTGCTTTGTCGCTGGGCAAATTGGGCAACCCGGCTGCCATTTCACATTTAAAAAAAGCAGCACGTAAAGAAAAAAGATATGTCCGCAAAATGGCAAAAAAGGCCTTGAAACTGCTAAACCAAAAATGCCCAAAAGTAAACCTTAAGGGCAAAAAGATTTATCTCGATCTTGGACCTGTAACCATCAGCGGTTTTTCATCTTCTAAAAAAGATATAATTCAGGGTTTGCGTGATCAGATGGCCGGTCTGGTCAATAGAATTCCCTATGTTACCAGTTACTGGCCCAAATGTGTAAAGCCGTCCCGGCGCCAGTTGCGTAAAAAGAAAATCAAGGGTTTCATGCTCGACAGTAAGCTTGAAGTTAGTCACAACGGATCTGAATTAAGTTGCAGCATTAAAATTGTACTTACCACCTATCCAGGCAGATCGATTAAAATGATGAACAGTGCCAATGCCGCCCTTACCGGAAAAAATGATGTATCTACCTTGAAAACCTGCATGGAAGCAGTTGTGCCTGTTGCTTTTCGTGGAGTCAAAAGTTATCTGGCCAGAAATTTATAAGGGAGTTTACAAATGGATAAAAATAAAAACCTCAAAAGTTCAAAACCGAAAAGACATTTAAAAAATTATCTTTTGGATAAAAAGTTTCAACTGACCTATTCCCTTATTATTTCTGCAGTTTCAATTCTGTTGACAGCTCTGCTGGGATATCTGGTTTTCAGACAGACCAAAGAAGCAGCTCATCTTCACAATACCCAGTCCCAGGAAACAATCGATATTTTCAAAAAGCAAGCCAGTGAAACCCTTGATGTATTTAAGAAAACTACCAAAAAAACAGAAGAGGTTTTTACCCAGCAATCCAATAAAACCCGTAAGGTTTTCAAAAAGAAATCCAAAACAGCCACCGATATTCTCAATCTGCTCAAATCCATTCCCGAAATGAAGGAAATGGCAGAAGAAACCCATAAAGAACTTAAAAAAGATGACAAAAAAGATCTGGCGGAATTGGATCAGCAGATTAAAAAATCCAAAACAGCTCTCAAAAAAGAGTTGAAACAAGGAATGAAAGCAAAAGAAAAACAGCTTGACAAGGCTCTTGCTAAAATCAAAAAAGATATAGCCAATCAGCGTCAAGTCAGAAGGAGTAATAATACCAGAATCCTCTGGGGAGTTGTTATTTTTTCTTTGATTTTCATCATTGTTATTTTCCTCTACACTATAGTTCTTACCCACAAAGTTGCCGGCCCTCTGTTCAAAATTTCACTTTATTTCAAAAAAATTGAAAACAATGATCTCGGCAAAATCTGGCCTTTGCGCAAAGGCGACCAACTCCAGAATTTTTATAAGAAATTTTCCACTGCCTACGATTCCATAGTGGACAGAAATCACCACGAATTGCACCAACTGAAAAAGGCTTTGGAAATGGCCGAAAATGAAGGAGTTATTGAAGTATTGCACAAAATCATCAAAGCCAAAAAAATTGCTCTCCATCTCAAACAAAATGATAACACTGCAAACAACAAAGAGGAAGATGAAAAGGAATCGGCAAGTCGTGATTCTGAGTCCGAGGAGCAGGATAAATCCGAGGAGCAGGATAAAAAAGATGAGAGTTAAAAATCAGAAAAACTTCAAATAAAAACAGTACAAGCAAACAAGGGGTCAACCATCATCGCTGTTGTCCAGGTTTTACAACCAGTTTAACCAATTTGTCAACCAGAGTCAGCAAAGTCATTCCGAAATTGAGTAACAATTGAATAGCAAACATAAATTTGAACAGGGAAAAAATAGCCAGAACAAGATGGATAAAAAGAATTACATCTCTTCTGAACAGATAGGCAATATAGGTGAAAAATCCTTTGTCTTCCGAGGCAGCTCCTCCCTCACCCAGGAAAAAGAAAGGGTATTGGGCTGTATCAACCACATTCATGCGAGCAAGGGTGATATATACGAAAATAGCTGATATCTCATAGAGTAAGGCCGAAACTATTCCCAGAATTACCAGATTATTATTGCCGAAAGTTCTGCCGGCCAGAAAAGACAGCCCCACGGTAAATACCACTGTTGAAAGATCATCAATGATGGTATCCAGCCATTGACCCGTTCGGGAACCCTGGTATTTCAAGCGGGCCAGTTCTCCGTCTACACAGTCGAAAACAAAAGAAACCCAGTACAGGGTGGCTCCGGCAATAACTGTGGATGGAGTGGCTACCAGATATGCTCCTGCCAGGGCTGCAAAAAAACTGAAAATAGTAACCTGGTTTGGAGTTATGGAGGTATTGATAAGAATTTTTGATACGATTCGGGAAAGAGGACGGCCCAGATAATAGGCAACAACACCATCATTTTCTATTGGTTTTTTGAGAGTTGACCAAAGATATCTGCTTGTCTTTTTGAATTGTCCTTTATGACCAAGATCATAAAGGACCGGTTTTTCCTCGGTTTTTCCATTATTTTGCAGATAAACCGATAATTTTTCCTGATCATATAATTTATCTGCCTGAAAAATTTCCATATTTTCAGTATTTTTCATTTTGAATTCAATTTCAATTTGAGGATTTCTTCGGGCTATGAGTTTTTTGACGGAATCTTCATAGTCTCCGGCAATAATAATCAGTTTTTCCAGGCCTGCTTTTTCCAAGGCAAGCACAGTTCTGACGACAAGAGGCAATCCTGCCAGTTTTGTAGACGGCTGCAAGCCGTGTTTCCAAGTATGGGCTTCCAAAACAGCTTGTTTTATAGTCATTATCTATTCCAATTGGTTTATTATGGGGGTTAATCAGCAAACAATTTATGGGCGGCTTTGAGATCGATCTGATTGTCAATTTCTATCCAAGGTGCTTTTGGGGGAAGGGGAACGGCAGTTACAATCCCTTGGTTGCGTGCGACCATGCCATAGGCTTCTTCGTAATATCCCATCTCTTTGCCGGTTTCCATCATTTCTTTCAATGCCGTAAAAACAGCTCGTCCACCTTTAGAAGTAAGAAATTCGATACCGATTGATTCTCCCCAGGCTTCTTTGGGAGGAATTTCCTTGGAAAAATCAACAATTCGTTGGGAATTGTCAATTTTGATCTTCATTTCTTCAGCTCCCATGTCATTTTTGACATCTGCTGTAACCCTGACATCTCCTTTGACCGCAAGCAGATTAGCAGCAATTTCAGCAGAAAAAATCAGATCACTGTCAATTTTAAAAAATTCACTACCAGCAAGATATTTTTCAGCTACCAGCATTGAATAGCAATTGCCGGCAGTGTTGTAACGATCGTTATAAATGAATTTTACTTTTTCTGAACGATCGGCAAAATAGGTTTCGATTTTTTCATGAAGATAACCGGTGACAATTACAAATTCCTCCAGTTTGAACTGTTCCAGAGCTTTCAAAATATGTTCAATCATCGGTTTCCCGTTTAGTTTAACCAGAGATTTTGGGGTATTTTTGGTAAGGGGCATTAGTCTTGAGCCTGTACCAGCAGCTAAAATTAAAGCTTTCATTGCATTCTCCTTGGGTTCAGATCCAGAAAAGTCAGGATGAATATTTCACAGAAGATAATTGTTAAAAATATCTCTGCAACTAAAGGACATAAACCAGATTGAATCAACTGTCCACTATTTTTGAGTTGGAGGATTGTTGAAAATAGTCTTTAAAAATCAATTTGAGAAAAACAGGAATTATTTTTCTGCAGGTTTACAAAAAACAATCTAATGATACAATTAAAGTTTGAAAATATTGAAGATTTTACTTGATAAATTTATTTATTGAGCTAAATAGTTCCCATCCCCAAAAGGAAGGTCATCGTCTGAGAACGGAATTTGAATTGATCTGCTTTGTCGCAACTTCTTGAAAT
>JAQICJ010000303.1 GCA_027858615.1 Deltaproteobacteria bacterium | reverse complement strand
GTTCAGACGGGACAAGTGTATTTTGGTCGGTTATTTTTTGCTGTTTTTGGGTAGTTTCGATCAGTTTCGAAAAGAAAAAAAGAAGAAAAATGATAGAAAAAGCGGGGTATATAAATAGAGACAGTCGTTGGCAGGGGAAGAGGAAAACTCGACCCGGTCAGGGATGGATGTGTGGTTGTTTGTTTTTTGCGGGTGTGCTAATTTCAATTTATGAAGTTGTTTCAAATTTTTGTATTATTGGTGTTTTTGTTTCCCGGGTGCGGAGCGCGTAGTGGTTTTCCTGATCTTATTTCTGAGATTCCACTGTCGGTACCTGGTAATTTTCGAGGAGAATTACTTGATATAAATACTGTTTTGTTAAGTTGGGACTCAGTTCCCGGGGCTTCATCTTATAAGGTTGAGTTTCGCAATTCTGCCGGCCCTTTCCAGATTATTCCTGGGGGTGGGGAAGTTAAGGATACTGCAATCAGGCATGAACATCTTTCTTCCTTTGCCAATTATTATTATCGTGTTTCTTCACTCAATAGCAAGGAAGAGTCCGAGCCCACAGAGGTTTTGAATATTCATACCCATCTGCCTTGGGAAAGATTGGAATTTGGTGAGGACAGCACCCTTGACATTGGGACTTTCAATATTCAGCATTTTCCCAGATCCGGTTCAACTACTGTGGAGCAGGCAGCAATAGTGTTGAAAAATCTGGAATTAGACATAATTGTGCTTCAAGAAATTGAAGATATCCAAAGTTTCGATGAAATGCTTGAGCAATCAGGATACAATGGGTATCTCTCAAATTCTGCAGCTTTTGATGTAAACCTCGCGGTTGCTTATGATGAGCAATCTGTTGAACTGCTCAAGGTTGAAGAAGTTTTTCTTGAAGATATTCTTTTATTCCCCAGACCTTTGCTGGTAATGAAGTTTTCCTGGAAAGAAAGCAGACCTTTTTGGATTGTTAATCTCCATCTAAAATGCTGTGGCGATGGTTTAATTGACGAAAGTCAATATGATGATGAGGAATACAGACGGATTAGAGCTATCAACCAATTAACTTCCTGGGTAGAAATGTACCATCCTTATGATCCGGTGATTGTACTTGGAGACTGGAATGACGATATAACCGAGCCTGATTATAAGAATGTTTTTCTTCCTTTGTTCAACGCTGAAGAAGGCTGGTTTTTTGCTGATATGGAGATTGCAACTGATAATAATGCTCTTTGGTCTTATCCAAGTTATCCTAGTCATCTGGATCATATCTGTCTTTCAGATGAGTTCGAAAGTGTTTTTACCGCCCCTGAAACGTTGGTAGAGGTTATTCCTTTGCATTATTACTATTACAACGGGTTTAATGATTTTGCATCAACCTTGTCCGACCATCTGCCTCTGACTATTTCTCTTCCGGAAGTCCCCTGAATCGGGGAGCTAAATTGTGGCAATTTTATTGTTTTAAAAAGGAGTTTGACTTGTAATGGATTTAAATTATCTGGAAATTGAAAAACTGGCAGAAAAAACTGATGCACAACTGCGGGGTAAAAGAGTCAGAAAGATAGTTGAGCCTCAGGAAGGTGAAATCCTGTTCAGAATGGGAAAAGAGGTAAATAATCTGCTTTTTTCCATCAAATCCGGTTACAACTTTTTCACTCTGACAAAGAATAGAAATTCCAGGGGTTTTTCAAGTGCATTTTGTCTTCAATTGAGAAAATATTTGCATAACCAGGTTATTAAGAAGTTATCTCTTGTTCGCAAAGAAGACAGATTGCTGGAAATATCATTTTCCAACGATTGGAGCTTGATCATTGAACTTCTGGGCAGACACGGGAATATTCTGCTGCTGGATCCTGAAAAAAAAATCACCGGGATTCATCATTCCAGCTCTTCTACAACCAGAAAACTGCTTCCGGGTTATCCCTATACTCCTCCACCTCCCCACAAAATTTCGGTTCCCAAAGTGCGTTTCGATTTGGAGGGTAATATTTTTAAGGAAGTAGAGAGAAAAATAGGAGAAGAGCTGGAAAAGCTGCATCGGGAAAAGGTTTACTCTTTTTACCGCAAACAAATTAAAAAGAGATTAAAAAAAGTTGATTCTACAATTAAAAAAGTTGGACTCGAAAAGGAAAAACATAAAAACCACCAGATTTATAAACGAGTTGGCAATCTGTTTCTTATTATTCAATATAACTGGAAACCAGATGAAAAGAAACGCTTTCTGGATAATCCGCCAGATGGGGGAGATCCTGTTGAATTGAAAATTCCTGATGGAATTGAGGGTCCGGTATCAGCCGCCAATTATTATTTCAAGGTTTATAAAAAAGCCAAACGTGGCCTCAATATTGTTAAAAAGAGATTGCAGGATCTTGAGAGGGAAAGAAGCAAGTTGCAAAAAGAAATTGAGAAAAGTGAGGAGATTCCCTTTGAAAAATTGGAAAAATTTTCTCAGGCTTCAACACGGA
>JAQICJ010000302.1 GCA_027858615.1 Deltaproteobacteria bacterium | reverse complement strand
GTTCAGACGGGACAAGTGTATTTTGGTCGGTTATTTTTTGCTGTTTTTGGGTAGTTTCGATCAGTTTCGAAAAGAAAAAAAGAAGAAAAATGATAGAAAAAGCGGGGTATATAAATAGATACAGCCGTTGGCAGGGGAAGAGGAAAACTCGACCCGGTCAGGGAAGAAAAAGAGAAAGAAGAAAAAAAGAGAAGATTTAGTAGATATTTCCGATTAAGCCCATCACTTTTTTTACTTTGGATATTTTTTTAATGGCAATGTTCCGGGCTTTGCTGGAACCTATTTCCAGTACTTCTTTTACATATTGAGGGTTTGCTTCAAGTTTTTGTTTTTTTATTCGACATCGTTCGAAATAAGCAAGGATTTTGTTGTAAAGAGCTAATTTGGCGTGTCCATATCCATAATTTCCTCCCAGATAATTACTTCGCATTTTTTCCTGTTCTTCCTTGGAAGAAAAGAGTTTATAGATGGAGAAAACATTACATTTATCAGGATCTTTAGGTTGTTCAAGGGGAATTGAATCGGTAATAATTCCCATCACCTGTTTTTTCAGTTTCTTTTTTGGGGCAAAAATTTCAATTACATTTCCGTATGATTTCGACATTTTGCGTCCATCAGTTCCTTTGACAACGGCAAGATTATCCAGAATCAAAGGTTCTGGGATTTTGAAGACTTTCTGGTTATAGGTATTGTTGAATTTGATTGCAATATCACGAGTTATTTCCAGATGTTGTTTTTGATCTCTACCAACTGGAACCAGATCCGAATCATACAAAAGGATATCTGATGCCATCAAAAGTGGATAAGAAAAAAGTCCGTGGTTTGGCTGGATATCTTTGGCGATTTTATCTTTATAGGAATGTGCTCTTTGTAAAAGTCCCATGGGGGTGATGTTGCCAAGCAGCAAAGTTAATTCGGCTACTTCCGGTACTTGAGATTGTAAAAAGATGGTGGATTTATCGGGATCAAGACCGAGAGCCAAGTAATTGGAAATGATTTCCAAAGAAGCTTTTTGTAATGTTTTGGGTTCTATTCCTGTATTCAAAGAATGATAGTCGGCTACAAAATAAAAACCTTCGTATTTGTTTTGTAATTTGATGAATTGTTTAATTGCACCGAAATAGTTGCCAATATGTAGAGAACCAGTAGGTTTTACTCCGGATAATGATCTCATAAAAACTCCTAGAGTCGAAGGATTGAAAGTTTAATTCAGAAAAGTTGTGACCGGGTCGGGGAAAAAATGAAAAATCAGAAGGATTAAATAGTAAAATTTTGAAGTAATACTAAAATTTTAAGGGTTTAAAAATATCTTTCTGGGTTTTAATCTGAAAAATTGCTGGCCAGAGTTGATTTTTAAGGAAGTAGCCATCTTTAACTTTATGAACTTCAATGTGTTGGTTTCTATTGTTTTCTGAGAAAAAAACAAGAGTGAAATCTATTTTTTCCAATTTATCTGCATAACTCAGTACTTTTATTCTGGTTAAAATATTGATGAATTGTTGTAAATGATTGTTCATTTTTGCTGTGGTAATGATTTTTTTGGTTCCGTTATTTTGAGTGAGCAACCAATAATCGTTTTTTTGAAGCAGGGTGTTATTTTTAAATTCAATTTTTGTGGATTCCAGGGGATCAAAGGAAAATATTTTGTTGGGAATCCAGGGTTTTATCAAGACTTCATGCAGTTTGTCATTGAGAGAGAAAAAATTATTTTGGAAGTTTTTACTTGTATATTTACCCAGAGGAAGTTTTTTGTGTAGATAAAATTCGGTAATTTTCTGGTTTGAGCTGTGAATTGAGAATTGAAGACTGTTTTTCTGATTAAGTAAAAGTTCTGTTCCCGAAGAATTTCGAGGTAAAAATTTTGAACTTTTTGTCTTCTCAGGTGATTTGGCAGAATTGTATTTATCAAGTTTTTCTTTAATTTTGGATCTCGGCAGAAAAGTTTCTACTTTAGCTTCCTTGATTTTGGTCAGAACTTCTTGCAAATATCCAGGAAAATAAGGTAAAGACAATGGCTTGGAAATAATTACCTTATTTTTCATTATTTCCAGTATTTCTGTCTGCCCCAATCCTTTTCTGACAATGGAAGTAATTTCTCTTTCTGGAAGCAGATGTCGATTGGTGAAATGGATACACTGTTTTTGGAGGAGAATATAAATGTTTTGTCTGATCAAACCGGCAATATCTTCACCTTCTCTGATTATTACCGGTGAACCGTCCTGGGTTTTTCCTACTTTAATTCTCCATTCAACCCCTTTTTGGCTGGTAAATTTGAGAGAAAAAAGCTGGTTGTTGAATTCTGATTTGTCAATAATTTTATTGATCAAGGAGTTGTTGAGAGCTCTTATCCATTCAGTTCCTGATTTTTTATCAATTTTTCTTTTGCTGTTGTTGCAATAAAGCTCCCATTGATGCTTTTGGGAGTAGATCAGTTTGAATCGTGATTGAGGATTGTGTTCTACCTCAACTTCAATCCAGGGAGAAGCAGGGGGGAAGGGTAGAATTCTGGGCTCTAGAAGCTGCGGCAGGGTGGGTACAAGTTTATTTTTCAGGTTTTGATCGGTACAAAAAGTGGTGATTTTGTCAGCATGAGACTTTATTGCCCGACCGGTCAGTTTTTCAGCGCAATACCCCAGTTGATAATCAAAAATTTCTATCTCCTGTTTATTTTTCAGAGAAATTTTTACCAGCGGTGTTTTTTGAGGCACAAATCCGGTTTTCAGTAATTTTTGCATGGATATTTTTTTGATAGTTTCAAGGTATTGGTTGAAAAAACGGGTATTGGTATGGTGTCTTTTCTTTTTCCCCATTATCCACCAGTTATTGTGTCTGGTTACAAGATATCTCCTTTTCCCGTCAGCAGTTTGTACATATAATTTTATCTTTTCAATTTCACTGAGATCCTGGGGTAGAATGACTCTGCGAATCCAAGAGGAAAAATTGGGAAACAGCCTGGTATATTGCTGATTGGTAAGTTGAAAACTCTTTTCAGAATTGCTCAGAAAAAATTGATTTTCATATTTGAAAACTTTTAATGTATGGCTGTATTGTTGAGTTTCAAGTGTTAGTTGGGAAAATAATTGAGGTTGAACTTGTAAAGATGAACGGGGAGCTTCCAATTCAGTCAGAAAATCAAGGTAGTTATTGATATTATTCTGTTTAAGAGGAAAAGCTCCTTCTTTGGAAATGATCTGCCATTTTTCATTCTTCAATTGAATTTTGGAGGTGGTTTCCCCCTTTTGCCATTTTATTTCGATCAGTTTATCAACATTTTTGAAAACTTTTACAGGGTTGTCGTTTTTCAGAGAGGAAGACCTGTAGTAGACAAAGATAAAACTCAGGATTACCAGTACAAAAAGAAGCAAACGACCACGGGAAAAAAAACCTTTGTGCCCTTGTCCCAAGCGTGAGTGAAATTTTATGGAAGGTTCAGATTTTTCTTTGGCTTTATTTTGGTTTGCTTTTTGTTGCTTGTGTTCTTCTGTCATAGATTTAAACCATTTTTAGTTCAGGATGAATTGGTTTCTGTTTTGGAATTCATCTTCTGTTTTTCCAGCCGATCCAAATTCCGATTGTTATGAATAAAAGGGGCATCAAAATAAGGCTGAAAATTTGAATAGCGTTGATGCTCGAAGACTTTAGCGCTAATTGGTAATGTTTAATCTTTTTGGGATTAACCGGATTTACATATTTTTTGCCTATCATTTTATCAAGAATGATGGAGATTAATTCACCGGTACCGTCGAGGCTTTCTCCCTCCTGGTCAAGATTATGGTTTTTAATGTTGTCAACAAAACCGAGGACGGCCACTTTGCCTTTGTTGCCAGGAAAAGGAATACCATAAACAGCTATGTCGTAATTGTTGTTAACTTGGTCACTCCGAGCAGAACCGGAGGAATAAAAACCTTGTCCTGTTCTGGTATGGCTGTTGGGGGATGAACTGAGTAAAGAGAGATATTTATTGTTGCTGATAACGAGTTTGGGGGCTCTGAGAATCAATCTCAATTCTTTATTGACAAGTTTGTTGTTTACTTTGGCAGTCCAGATATAACCTTCACTTTGCTTGAGGGAATTATTTTGATCAAAAACTCTTTCGCCGGTTATTTTAACTTCCAGTTTATTATGGAGGAATCGACGCAGGGAAAAACCGATTTTTTTGTTTTCATTCAAAAAAATAAGCAGATTACCTCCTTGTTTGACATGATCCAGCAGAGTTTGAATTTCAGATGGGGCAAATTCGCCGGTGGCTCCGGGGATGGCAATTATTTTACATTTGTTGATTTTATCCGTGGTTATCTGGGCAAGAATCTGTAAATTCCAACCTTTTTTTCCCAGAAAATAGGAAAAACGCTCCAGGTGTGATTCTCCACCTCTGTTAATGGATAATTCACCATGACCGCTGCTGAAACAGAGATTGTAAGATTTTGGATTAGCAAGATAGTTGAAAGCACTGATCAATTGGGATTCCAGCCTCAAACTTTTGAAATGGATTTTATTATCATTGATGTCCATCATGAACAGATCGGATAAATCGATGGTTTTATGGGTATGAGAATTAGCGATAACCATCTTGCCGGTTTTGAGCCCCAAGGAGTCTTTTTGAATTATTTTGAGGTTGAGTTTGAACTTTTCAGCCAATTGTTTGACCCGCCAAGAGGGAGTGGAGGCAACAATTTCTTCCCATTGAATTTTTGAAGTTTGAGCTGCCAGATTGTCAAGTTGTTCTCTGATTAATGGAAGGGGCAGAAATTCAAAAGAGGTGGCTGAAGCCGAATAAAAAAGATAGATGCGAACAGGTGTTTCCAGATTATCGGCAGCAGTTGTAAATTCTTTGCTTACTTTGAGGTTTCTGCTTGGGATTATTTCAATATCCCTTTTGCTGAAATAAAAAACAAGATTGAAGAAAATTATGGAAATCAGCAGCAGATCAACCAGTTTGCGTCCAGGATATTTGAATTGCTTTTTGCCTAGAAGAAGACAGCTCCCAAGCAGGGGAATAATGATGATGCCCAGCAAAACAAACAACTGGTAAAAGGAGATAATTCCCTGGGAAAAAGTTTTCATGTATTCGAAAAAATTTATGTTTTGCAGCAGGGAAATTATCAGGGGCGATTTGATAATTCCCAAAGTTGGATGGATTATGATTTTGATGAGAACCAGCAGAAATAAAGTGGTAAAGGTCAGCATTCCACTTAATTTCAAATCTGAGGTGGAAGTTGAAAAGAAAAGACCAAGAGCCAGACCGGCAGCACCCACCAGGATAGTTCCAAGATAGCCGCACACCAGAGGATAAATCTGGTAGTTGATATCAGCAGGTAGATAGATGAAAAAAAGAGAAACCATGGGAAGAGTGAAAAGCCAGAGCAAAATCCAGATTGCCAGAATTCCCAGATATTTACCAACACCTGTTGTTGCCGGAGAAGCGGGGGACCCCAGAAGGATGTCCAGATGGTTATTTGCTTTTTCTTTGACAATTGTTCCGTGGGAAAGTTCAACTACAATGAGAATCAACAGAGGCCAGAACCAGAAAGGGCCACCAAAATAGGGGGCAAGCAGGGGACCCGGAGGTGAAAGTTCATGTCCCCGTTGAACCAGAGCCAGAGAAAAAACAATCCCCTGGTAGAACAAGAACAAGGCAGCCATGAAATAAAAGGAAGAGGAACGCAAAGATGTCTTGATTTCATTGAGGGCAATAGTGATGATTGAACTCAATTGTTTTCCTCACTTTGGAGAAAATACTCCCTTAAGGATTGCCCTGCTGGAAGGGAACCATCATGCTCAATTTTGCCATTTTGCAGAAAGATAAACCTCTCGGTTATTCTTTCCAGTTCATCGAGGCCATGGGAAGATATAATCAAAGTGCATTTTTTGGCTGCTTCAAGGATGATCTTTCTCAATGAAATAATCTGAACTGGATCAAGGCCCCTCACTGGTTCATCCAGGATGAGAAGACGGGGCCAGCCCAGAAACACAGCGGCCAGACCTGTTCTTTGTCTGTAACCGGTTGAGAGATTTCCGATGAAGGAATTATAAACAGAATCCAGTTTGAGCAGTTGAACTACTTCGTCAATGGCATTTTTTCGGGGTTTTTTTCGAAGTTGTTTGAGAGATCCTCTGAATTCCAGATAATGTTTGACCCTCATCTGATCAGGAAGGGGATTGTTTTCAGGAAGGTATCCGATCTCTTTTTTAACCAGGTGGTTGTGGGGATAAAGACTTTTATCCAAAACAATAACTGAGCCTGAATCAGGAGCCAGTAGACCACTGATTATCTTCATGCAGGTTGATTTTCCGGCACCATTTTTGCCGATCAGCCCGGTAATCTGGTTTTCTTTAATTTGAAAACTGAGTTTGGAGAGAACCTGGTTCCGGTTAAATGATTTGTTGATTTTGTCCAGAACTACAACTGCCATTTTATTCTTCTTTCAGTACTTTCTGCCAGGCTTTTTTAACTCCAGGATCCTTTTGTTTTTCCGCCATTTGGGCCAGATATTTTTTACCCTTTTGTGTTTTGGCAGCCAGTTTTCCAGTTCGTATTCTGATTAGTGAAGATTTATGTTTTAAAAAAGGTTCAAGGGTATTGAATTTGAGGGTGTTAAGCTCATTATTTCCGGGAACTTCCAGTAAAATCCCCAGATATTCATAGATAGTTTTCTTATCGATTTTGTCTGATTTCAATTTTTCAACTAACTTGTTTCTGGTTGCGTACAATTGATCAACTTCTTTTTTAAGTTCTTCTTTGCTGCTTCCCATTTGTTCCATCATTTTTATCAGATCTATTCTGCTGATCAAAACTTCAGGTTTGATTTCGATAACTTTGCGCAAAGCACGAAAGGCTTTGGGTAATTTGCCCCACTCTTGATAAACAAAAGCCAGATTACGCAGGGCAAAAGTATTGTTTTTTCTGATTGCAATAACTTTTTCCCAGGCGGTAACAGCTTCTTCATATTTTTTCATATAAAAATAGCAATTAGCTCTTCCTGCAAAAATTTGCAATCTTGTTTGGGTGTTAATATTTTTCATTTTGCTTATTTCATCATATATTTCCAGAGCTTTTTCAAACTCTTTTTTTTCAATGGCAGTTTGAGCTTTTTTTAATTTCAATTTGGGAACAAGTTTTAAACCGGCTTCAGTATTTTTAAGGTTTGAAAGATTGAGTGTTTTCAGGTTTTTGATATTTTTAAGGATTTTTTTACTTTTTTCCTCTGGAGATTTTTCTTTGCAGGAAACCAGCAGGATAATAAAAATGCTATATTTGAACATGATTCATTTCTCCTTGTTTTTATTTAACAGGGGAGATTTAAAAATAAAAATTGTGATGCCGACGGCAAACATTATTATAGATGCATATTGAGCAGGGGTTAAGAGAAAATATGTTTTATCGGCAGTTCTGAGAAAATCCATGGCAAAGCGGACGGGAGCATAAAGAACAAAGAGGAGGGCGATATTGAATCCTGCAAATTTATCTCCTTTGCGGTTGAAAAGATAAAAAACACCAAGAATGATAAAGGTGTAAAGGAGTTCATAAAGTCCAAGATCGTGTCTGCCAGGATAATTATGAATATTATAGTATTGATCAACGTGGTTTACCGGCCATTTCACGGAAAACCAGGAATCTGTAAAATATCCGGGATGATCATGGGCAAAACTGCAGCCGGTCCTTCCTAGAATCCAGCCATGGATGCCGCCCCAGACAATCAGATCAAACCAGCGAATAAAATTGAGTTTTCTGTATCTGGTGTAGATAAATACAGCAATGACCAGACCGATAAGTCCTCCGAAAGAAGCTATTCCTTCCCAGATTCTCAATAGAATAAGAGGATCTTGAACAATTTTTTCTGGTTGATAGAGAATAATTTCGAAAAGATGGGCTCCGATGAAAACTCCAATTATTCCCCACATAGTCATTTCAGAGGAATAAACGGTATTGAGTTCGAGTTTGAAAGCTCTGCGCTGAATGAAGTAGGATGCAGTCAATACCCCTAGAGCCACCAAAAATCCAAAAAAATGAACAGTGAAAGGGCCAAATTTCCACGGTCCTGCTTCCAGGTAGGGAAAGATGGGAGAGAGGGCGGGAGATAAAATAAGAGAAAAATTTGTAATCATAATAAATCCTTGAAATTAGATATTTTAATTTTGATTGTGAGAAATCTATTTTCAATCTGGCTCTGCTTGAGACTGGTTCCAAAATAAGATTTAGTCAGGGAATCAAGTTGGTTAGCTACACTCTCGGCATTGGCAGAATTGGGGAAAAACCCACTGAATCCAAGGTAGGGAGTATTGTTTTTGAGATAGATTCTGACGAGGCAGTTGGAAGGGTGGATACCCCCAAAAAGATAATTCCAGATCGACTTGCGCCTGACGTTACCTTCTTGATATTTCCAATAAACCAAAGCTACTTCATTCTGAATGTTTCGAGGGTTATAATTGACCTTTTTTAATAATTTTCCTGACAATCCGATCAGGAAATCCGGAGTTTCCAGATTTCTGAAAAATTTAAGTTTGCGCCTATAAGTTGTTTGCCAGAAATTAGCTTTGGAATTTTCCAGGGATTTATTAGCAGAATTTCTGGTGGATTCGACAATTTTTTTCTCTGCAAGCAAGCGCAGAACCATTAAATTTCTCTTTGAATTATATTTGAAGATGCTGAAACATTCCCGGGATTTTTCAATACAGGATAATTTGAATTTATATCCCAGAAAGTTTGAGATTTGCATCATGTTTTCAAGTTGATATTTTTTAACCAGTTCCAGATTCAGATAAATATAGAGATCACCACTTTTATCAACTCTGTGCAGGGGGAATTGGCTATTCCAGACACCTTTGTAACTGTCGATAATCAGAGCCGGTTTGGGCTTAGTTTTAATTTTGGGTTGGGTATAAGGTTGGTATTGTTGAAAGGACATATCCTTTTCAGGTGAACCCAGATTGGCGATAATCAGAGAAAGAATAAAGAGCAGAGGAAAAGAATAAAGGAGATATTTTTTCCAGGGAGTTGACTGGACTTTTGTTTGAGTTTTATTTTGGGATGCTGCGTATAGATGAAGGCGTTCAAAGGGTGTGATAACATTGGCTATTGCTTTGGCATTATTATATTTTCCGGTTTCCATTTCCAAAAGGAGATGTTTAAAAGATCTGTTTTTAAAATTATCCGGAAGTTGTTCCAGATAATTTAAAAACAAATTGGAGATCATGGTCAGATCCCATTGGATATTTTCTTCGGTATTTTTAGAGATCGAATAGTTGAATCCCAGTTGTGACAATTGGCAATCGTTTATTTTACCTTCTCCCCTTTCGTTGATAATAAGGGATTCTTCCGAGATATTTCCATGGTAGATATTAAGTTCATGGAGACTGGCACAGTTTGAAATAATGATTTTGAACCAGGACCATAAAAGCTCAACTGAAATGGTTTTATATTTTAGTTTCCAGGCCGCCAGAGGAATCCAGAAATTGGGCTTGAGATGGGAAATCAACAGAAAATCCGGCTGTTGGATTATTCTGTTTAAAAGTTGTTTTTCTGCAAGTTGTTTTTCGTGTTTGCAGATCCTTTGCAGGTTGGGTTTGGGTTTGAGTGCCGGATCAAGAACTATACCCCATTCCAGACCTTTTGCATTTTTGTTGATGGAAAAAATACAGCCGTTTTTGTCGCCACTTAACCAGGTTGGTTGTTTGCCGTCAATGCTGAAAAGATGTTCTCTTTCCCCCCCTTCTTTTGTTTTCAGTCCACAAAAAGGACAAGGTGAATTTGCCATAGGGGGATCTTTTCAAGGAGTTTTGGTAATTGGAAA
The DNA here is from genome assembly GCA_027858615.1 of Deltaproteobacteria bacterium. Classification (GTDB taxonomy): domain Bacteria; phylum Myxococcota_A; class Polyangia; order HGW-17; family HGW-17; genus JAQICJ01. The sequence goes on along the minus strand of JAQICJ010000302.1, from coordinate 40,490 downwards.
AACACAACGGAACCCGATATTGTTTTCATTGACTTTTTCCAATTTTCTAATGGGGATGATATTCCAGAAATATGAACTTTTATTGCTTCCACCCTTGGTTAGAGCATAACCTTGGGGAGGATTTCCTCCTCTGACCCATTCGGAAACTCTACTGCCCATCCCTTGAACTCCCCAGGGTGAAATATCATATCTGGCTTTGCCCGAATTGCATTCCTGAGCTGTTTTTTCCTGGCATTTAAGAGGGATCGCTTCACCCCAGGTGAAAAGTCTCTGGTATTGGGAACTGCGGGCAGCAATTTCCCACTGAATTTCAGTGGGTAGATTGCCGCCAAGTTTCTGGCAGAAATTTTGGGCTTGGGAAAAACTCAGTTTGGTTTTGGCTTTGCTGCGATTGGAAGTAATTTTTTTTGTTTTGTATGAATTCTGAGAAATTTCCCAGGTGGTGATTTTAAAAGCTTTGGCCTTAATCCACTTTCCAGTTTTAGCAGGATTGAATTTACGGTTAAGCCTGGAGATTTTCATGGTTTTCAATTTTTTCTCCAAATAGGGGAGTTGTCTGGGAATCCAACCTGTAAACCATGAGCCTCCGGGAATATGAACGAGTGGGTTGCTTTTGAATTTAAGAGAGTTTGGAGGAAATTTGAAACCAAAAAAGGGTGAAGGGGGAGCAACTTTTTTGATTGTGGAGGTATTGATCAATTTTTGTTCACAATGTTTGATAAATTCTAATTCCTGTTTATTGAGAAATGATTCAGGATTTTCGGCAAAATAGGTGAAGAAAAGAGTTTTTGTGCAATTTTCTTTGGTGATGTTTTGGCGGATTGAAATTTTTATTTTCTCTGAAGGATTAGAAAAAATCAGCAGTGATAGCAAAAGAAAAAACATGAAACACCATGAAGGCTTGAAGAAGATTATTCAAGATTGAAGGAACCGAAAACCTGGGTGGTCTCAGTTGTTTTTTTGTGAGAACGATTGAGCAGATAATTGGATTCCATATCTGCTTCGGGAATTTTGATGTAGGGTATTTCACTTTGAAGATCTCCGGGGCCGAAACCTTGACCGGAAAAAGTGGCAAAAATAACTGTTACATTATCTTTAGCTTCCTTCTGACAGGCTTGTTGAGTGAGGGCCTGGCAGATTTCAACTTGATTATGGATATCGTGATTGTTGATTATCTGGATAATTTCCTGGTCGGTGAGGGCATCGTTGAGTCCATCGGAACATAAAAGCAGAGAATCTCCAGGAGCAATTTCTGCTGCACTGAGAACGGGATTGACTTTTTCTTTTACTCCCAGAGCCTGCAAAATTACATGGTTGTGTTCAAACTTGGAAGCTTCTTCGTCGGAGAGTTTTCCCACTTCCAGAAGACGATTCAACAAGGTTTGATCTTGGGTCATCTGATATATTTGATGGTGACGAATCAGGTAGGCTCTCGAATCACCCACCTGCCCCACCAGAATAATGTCATCCATGAGGGCAGCCAGAGTACAGGTAGTTCCCATTCCCTGCTTGGCTCTGTTCTGCTGGGCTTCCTGGTAAATACTTGAGTTTGCGTGTTTGATGGCTTTGACCAGGTTTGAAGCAAGAGTCTTGCGATTTTCAGGTTTACCCAGTTCTTTGAGTTTCTCAAAAATACTAGTGGTGGCAATTTGACTTGCCACTTCACCGGCAGCAGCACCTCCCATACCGTCACAAACCAAGAAAATTGAACCTTCTTCTTTTAGTTCATGATTTCTAATTTCGGGTTTGAGGGATTTTTCTCCAGTGGCAAGGTTTGCCACCAGAAAATTATCTTCGTTGTGATCCCGAACAGTACCGACGTCTGTTCTGCCAAAAACACTAATGATTATTTTTTGATCATCCGCCATTGTAGATTATCCGCTCTTAAAGTTATACCGGAACTGAAAATATATTTGGTTTTGTTGAAAAAGTAGTTCCTCTTTCTAAGGTTTTAAACTGATTAAAATACAAGAAACAGCCGTGCAGATATTTTAGGGTGTTTACATGATTATAATCAAGCAAAATAATGCAATATGACTGCTTTTCAAAAAGATCAGCCATTTTGAGATAGGGAACTGAATAATCATTTGTATTTAAATTTATTAACTTTTCAGTCAAATCATCATGTTTAAAGACAATTGATTTACAAATCCAAGTTTAGATAGAATAACAGTACAAACTTATTTAATCAAGTTGACTGAAGCGGAATTTTGTCACTATGAAAAGGGAACTATTCAGATTTTTGTGGTAAATTGGACGGCAACGATTGGTTGGAGCTTGAAAAATAGAATATTTCCAAGTATACCAATGTTTTATTGCCTGTGAAAAGAATTCTCAAAGGATTTATTCATGAAAATGTTGAATTCCACATCGGATAACCCCGAAGAGTTGGATAATAAAGGTGTGAAAAACAAAAAGAAAAAAAACTCTCATCACCATATTCATCATCATAGTGAAACCAAATCCATTTCAACTGCTTTTTTCCTGAATTTATTTTTTACTGTCATTGAAATCTTTGGGGGATTATGGACCAATTCCACTGCTATTGTTGCTGACGCTGTACATGATTTTGGGGATACTATTTCCTTGGGAGCTTCCTGGTATCTGGAAAAGAAAAGTGAGAAAAATAGCAACAGTTTTTATACTTTTGGTTACAGGAGATTTTCTCTTCTTGGTGCACTGGTAAGCTCTGTTGTGCTTTCTGCCGGTTCTGTGTTTGTACTGATGAAAGCTGTTCCCCGCTTGTTTGATCCGCAGCCTGTCAATCATCTGGGCATGATCGGTTTTGCCCTGGGTGGTATTCTGGTCAATGGTCTGGCTGTTTTTAAATTAAGCCACAACCAAGGAGTAAATTCCCGGGCTGTCATGCTGCATCTTCTGGAAGATTTTCTCGGTTGGGCGGCAGTAGCTGTTACCGGTGTGGTCCTGATTTTTTATGATTTTTATTTTCTCGATCCTCTGCTTTCTCTTTTGATTACTTTGTGGATTATTTACAACCTGATCCGAAATTTACGATATACTATTTCAATTTTTCTCCAGAAAAGCCCTGCAGGTATTGATACCGATCAAATTAAGAAAAAGATAATTGAGATGGAGGAAGTTTGTTCTGTTCATCATCTCCATTTGTGGACCCTTGACGGTTTAAGCCATGTTTTTACTGTTCATGTGCAAATTAATGAGGAAATGACAGACCTGGCCACAAGCAAAGACTTGAAAGAAAGAATCAGGGCTGAGTTGAAATCATATGATATCAGTCATTGTACTATTGAAATAGAAATGCCTGATGAAGATTGTCAGTTGCTCGATACTGAGGGTGTTCCTGATGGATAAAAAGATTTATCCTGTTGGTTTCGGTTTGAAAAAAATCAGGTTGAGGATTTGGGAAAAACAAGTACAACTCTGGTTCCTTGTTCCAGGGAAACGATATCCAAATCTCCATTGTAGCTTTTGACAATATCATTGACAATGCTCAGACCAAGCCCCATTCCTCCTCCTACTTCTTTGGTGGTAAAGAAGGGATCAAAGATTTTTTCTCTTATTTGGGGAGGGATTCCACTTCCTCGATCTTCAAATTCTATCCTGACCTGTTGTTCTACAACTTTTACCTTGATTTCAAGAACCTTTTCAGAACTTTTTTCCATGGCATAAGCAGCATTGATTATCAAATTTTCAAATACTTCTTCAATGGCACCGGGACTGGCAGAAATATAAGCATCTTTTTGAAAATCTTTTATTATATTGATGTCTTCTAGTTTGCCCGCAATCAGAGAAATGGCATTTTCTATGGATTCTGTCACTTGTATTTTTTCTCTGGGGGAATTATCAGATTTGAGGGTGTTGGTAATTCTGTCAATAACTTGTCTGATTCTGCTTGTACCTCGTTTGAGAATATTGATCATGGTATTGATATCTTGGATATCCTGAGGTTTCGGATCATTTTGGGTAATTTTGTCGATTAGATTATCAAGGGGTTTCAGAGTATTGGTGATGGAATTGACAGGATTATTGATTTCATGAGCCAAGCCGGCCAGCAGTCGTCCGAATGCTGCAAGTTTTTCCGTTGCTATCAGTTGTTTCTGGGCATTTTTCAACTCAGCCAGGGTTCTTTTGAGTTCCTCGTTGGCTTTGGCCAGATCGATGGTTCTTTCTTTAACCATATTTTCCAGATTGATATTGAGGTTTTCGATTGTGGTAACCTTTTCTCTGATTGTTTTGCGCATTAATTCCAAGGTAAAAGACAAGCGTCCTATTTCATCAGCTTCACCCTGGGGTTCAATTTTTTGATTGAATTTCCCGGCAGTTATAGCACTTACGCGGTTTTCAAGTTTTTTCAGGGGAGAAGTGAATTCACTTACATAGTAGGCCACTCCTCCTGCAGCCATCAGGAAAAGAAAAAAGTAAAAAAGGATGATCCTGAAAATTTTTCCAGGACGATCCAGTTGAGAAGAGTTGCGATCACGGTAAAGAACACCAATTGCTCCCACCCTGTTGTTATCGTATTCTATTTCTACAAAATATCCATAAAGGTTTTTCATGGATATCTTCAGGGTTCCTTGGGAAAAATTTCTGATCTTGTAACGGTTGACTACATCGAGTATTTGGTTTTCCTGACTGGCAAACCAGGCTTTGCCTGTGGCTGGCAGATGAAAATAATAACCACTGTCTCCCCGGGCATAATTTTTAAGAAGACTGTTGACGGCAGGTCCGCTGTCTATCTTGCTCACCAAAGTCAGTTTGTTTTTTAAATCTTTTTTTATTGATTTGATTCTAGTTTCAGCTCTTCGATTCAGAAAGTTTTCAACCAGATTTTCATATTGACTGTAACTCCAGAAAGCAGAAAAAGCAGTGGCAATAAAAACCACGGCTCCAAACCAGATCCCAAGTTTAAATCTCAAAGAAAGGGGTGATCTTACCTTGGAATGTTCAAAAAGACCACTGCGGGCAATTTGTTTGAGATGGGGAAGGATCAGGTTGCGTAATAGAGGGATAATAAAAAGATTTCCCCCAATTATGCTGATCATGGTGATAAACATGAGACTGAGCAGTGAAGAGATGTTTACAGCCAGGAAATAATAGCCTGCGAGATAGTAAATAGTGATTGCCAAAAATGAAAGTAAAGTGATTAAAGCTGCGCAGATATAAGGGTAAATCTGTAATCTGCGAAAAGCGGTTTTTAATTTTATTTTCTTGTTTTTGTAAAAGAAAAAAGAATGAATTTTCTTGCCTGTGAACACCAAACCCCAGTAATAAACAAGAATAAAAAAAGGTTGAATAAATGCATTGAGGAAGAGGATTTTTTTGACCAGTCCCGGTTGGATGTTTCTGACACTGATAAAGAAAATAAAACCCCCGAAAACTGCAGTTTCCAAGGCCATCAGGGAAAGCATGAAAGTATCGAAAATAAAGTTTCGATAGGATTTGGCAGGCTTTATGAGTTTGAGTTTTTTTGCGATATTTCTGCTGATGGGAATAAAAATAAAAAGAATATTAATAGAAACAGCTGCCAGAAAGTGAAAATCCTGAGCCAGACAATTATGGATAAAAAAAGCTGTTCCCAAAGAAAGGGGCCAGAGGAGAAAATAGATAAACGAGTTGATAATCTTTTTTTTTCTGAGGTTTATCAGAAGATTGAGGATGAAATAAATTGAGAAGGAAACAAGATAAGTGATTTTTAGGGAGGAAAGATTATCAGGGGAAAGTTGATCAAGAAAAAAATAGAAAAGAATAAAGGGAGCCAGAGTAATAAAGCAGAAGATAACTCTGGGATGAAAAAATAAATTCATTGGCTTGGATGAGCTTCAATCATGATTCAACTCACAAAACTGGTGATCATGGGGAAAATAAGATTACTCGGGGATCATTTTTAAATTGATCAAAGTTTTCATAAACCTCTCCGAAATAATATATGACATCAAATCGAGTTTGGTTTCCAGTTCACCATTTTCCTTAAGCAGGAGATTTATTTTGTTAAAATCATTGGCAAAAATTAAACCCACGCGATTGGCTGTAAGAATAGCACCTTTTCTCCAGTTAATAAAAACAGAAATTTCGATTTCATCTTTTGTCAGGAATTCAAGGATTGCTTTTTGATCTTCAGTGTGAACATTTTTCATGATTCTGGTTTTGACTGGGGATTTACGATAATCCAGAATTTCCCTGGCAAAATCTGCAAATTTTTCTTCAGTGGGATAACAAAGCAGAATTCTTATTTCAGGACGGAAGAGTGCAAGTTTGGAAGCAAGTAGAAAAATCTGTTCTTCCGTAGAACAGGAAATAAATTTGTTTCCAAAAAGCAAAGAGGGATACCATTTATTGTTTTTTTGAGTATTGGCGTGAAGAATATTAATGTCTTTGTTTTTGTAGAAAATCTGGGGTTCAAATCCCAGAAGCATTTTTGAAATTTTACTAAAATAACCGATAATTATTTCATTTTTGTTGTAATTGGAAGCTTTGTCCTGGTTTTTAAGATTGTAATTGATAGTTGGATGGGATTTAATTTCGAGTTGAGCTTTGGATATGGCAACAAAAGCAGGAGTAAGAAGATTGTGAAGTTGGGGATGGGAAATATGTTGCGCCAGCAGGGAATTGGATATGGGTTTTTTTATTTTGTTGATATCTGGCAAAAGGACTTCTTTAAGTTTCGCAGGGCAGAAATCTGGATTATCGCTCAGTTCTCCTGCTATATTTGCCAGATATCTGGCTCTGATCAATTTGCCACTGCTGCGCAATTTTTCGGCTTTCTGGATAAGTTTTTCCCCGTTCAGCAAAGGAGGTGTCAATTTTTTTCGATTTTTATAAAGGTTTTCAAATTTAAAGAATATTTTTTTGGGTTTATCCTGTTTGCTTCTTTTAAAATTGATGGAAAAAAACAACATGACTGACATGATAAACATGAGAATAACCAGAAACCCACTGGCCATCATTGCTACTTCAAAAGGGGACATATCTGTTTCTCCTTGTAGTGGTTCAGTGAGGTGAATAGCCTCTGGCTGAAAAATATCTCAATTTATGTTTGGAAATCAACCTGCCCTTTACCGGATCAAATTTGTATTTTTTCACCTTGCCTGTTTTAGTTGTTTCAATAAATTTCAATATTCCTTTTTCCCATTTCAGCAAGATCCTGTTTTGTTTAGAAGCTGGGGTAATCTTATAATAAAAGGGTGAAAACAGGTTTTTGCCCGAGATAAATACTTGCTCGGATTCTGGAAGTTGTGTTTTGGTGAGTAGTTTATCGATTTTTATTTTATTGATAATTGCAACGGTGACTACAGGTGGAGCTTCGATATTTTTTTTATTTTTGCTGACAAAAGCCAGACGATTTTTCCAGTTGACCATTTGTTTTTCATTGCAAGCGGGAGTTTTTGAAAGATTGATTATTCTGGTCAGAGTAAAGGGAATTCCTGTTTTTGACAGGAAAATCTGGGCTGAGTAGACGTCATTGTTGTTGTCTTTATTTTGGGCAGCCAGAAAAAAAATTGTGTGTTGCCGGGGAAAAAATTCTGCTTCAGAAGACAAAGGTTGGGCAAGAATTATGTTGTGAGGGTTGACGTACATCCCGGTTTCTCGGATAAGAGCCCGGGCAATATTATCTCGAGTTTTACCGATGGTGAAAGGATAGGAGGAATAGTAAAAATATCCGAAAATTAGAAAGAACGGCAAGGTAAAAGCCAGCAGAAGCATTTTTAGATTTTTGAAATGAAATCTATACTGGGTTGCAAATGTTTCGAAATGGTTGGGTATGATCATCAGGAATATTTTTTCAACTCCTGTTTGATTTCGTGGGAAAGAGTTGCGACAACTTTATTCAAAGGAATGAAGGTTTTGTCTTTGGAATCTCTTCTTTTGAATTCTACCTGATTTTTTTTCAGATTTCTGGGAGAAAGGACGATTCTGAAGGGGATACCGCGTAAATCAGCATCATTGAACTGAACTCCGGCCTTTTCATCTCTGTCGTCAAGGAGAACATCAATTCCTTCTTCTTTCAGTTCTATATATAATTTTTCCGTAGCGTCTTTTACTTCCTGTTTTCGATAATTAATGGCACATATCTGTAACTGCCATGGAGCGATTGAAAGGGGCCAGATAGGACCGTATTCATCGTTTTTTTCTTCAATCACCGAAGCCATGAGTCTTCCTACTCCGATTCCGTAGCAACCCATGACAGCAGGTTTTCTTTTGCCATGTTCATCCAGAAAATCGGCCTGCATGGGCTGTGAATATTTGGTGCCCAATTGAAAAATATTCCCTATTTCTATTCCGCGGCTGGATTTAAGGGGTTTTTTGCATTGGGGACAGGGATCGCCTTCTCTGGGAGTTGCAATATCAGTCTGAATATATTCCATGCCTTTCAGATCACGATCAGCGTTGAAATTGATGTAATGGGTGTCTGTTTCGTTGGCTCCAGTTACCAGGTTGTTTGATTGTTCAACGGTTGGATCGACCACCAGAGTAAAATCGTCAGTGGAAAGATTGAGGGGGGAGGCATAACCGGCAACTGCTCCCGCTTTTTCGATTTCAACATCATGAGCAGGTCGAAAATCGTTGGTTTGCAGTGCTTTACCCAGTTTATTTTCATTAACTTCAAGATCTCCCCGGATCAGGACAAAAACCAGTTGTTTTTCGCGGGCAACATAGAAAACTGCTTTAGCTGTCTGTTGTTTTTCAACTTTGAGAAAAGCAGCCACTTCTTCGATGGTTTTTTTCCCGGGAGTGGCAACTTTTTTGAGGGGAAGAGGATCTTCTTCAACTCCAGGGTAGTCAGCTTGTGCTATCTCTTTGTTTGCTCTGTATTTGCATTGGGGACAAACAAAGATAGTATCTTCTCCGTCAGGGGTAAGCAGCATGAATTCATGGGATGTATTGCCTCCCATCATTCCGGCATCTGATTTCACGTCGATAAAGTCAACAAGTCCGGTTCTTTTAAAAATACGATCATAGGCTTCGTGTACTTTGTGATAGTAATCAACCATATCTTCGAAAGATGTATGAAAGGAATAGGCATCTTTCATTGTAAATTCCCTGACTCGAATCAAACCGCCTCTGCTGCGGGTTTCATCCCTGAATTTTGTTTGAATCTGATAGAGCATAACCGGTAATTGCTTGTAGGAATTGATTTCGGTACGGGCAAGATGGACAATGGCTTCTTCATGGGTCATTCCCAAAAGCATGTCATTATTGTTTCTGTCCTTGAAACGCAGCATTTCATCTCCGATAGAATCATAGCGACCGGCTTCTTCCCAGAGTTCACGGGGCATTACAACAGGCAACATTACTTCCTGGCCATCGATCCGGTTCATTTCTTCTCTAATTATATTTTCGATTTTGGAAACGATTTTTTTGGCGATGGGAAGCAGGGAGTATATTCCTGCTCCAACCTGTCTTATATAGGCACCTCTAAGCAAAAATTTATGGCTGACAAGTTTGGCGTTTTTAGGATCATCTCGGAGGGTTTTTCCAATCAGTTGAGAAAGTCTCATGTGTATTCTTCCTTGATTTTGGTTGCCGGTTCTAACAACCTCGGTTCTTGAATTGTCTGCCTTGGCTGCAAACTTCAGAATGATTTAGCAACAATAATAGATTCAGTTAAATTATCAAACAGATTTTAAAATTTAGTTTAAGAAAATAAATTGCTTTTTCAGTTAATTTGTTACATAGATTGATCAGGTTTTGGGAGATGGTGATGTGATTGCCTGTGAATGTACAGGAGGAAAGTCCGGGCTTCTCCAGACAGGATGCTGGGTAACACCCAGTCAGGGTGACCTGAAGGAAAGTGCCACAGAAAGTAAACCGCCGACAAGTTCGGTAAGGGTGAAAGGGTGCGGTAAGAGCGCACCGGTTTTTCGGTGACGAAAAACGCATGGTAAACCCCATCTGAAGCAAAACAAATGGAAATATACAGCCGTCTGGGGCTTTTTCCGGTAGTCGCTTGAGCCTGCAGGTAACTGCAGGCCTAGATGAATAATCACACCAAAATATTTTGGAACAGAACCCGGCTTACGTCCATTGCTCCCAAAACCCCTTTTTTTAAGATTTAAATTACTCTTTCTTGAATAGATTTTCCAAATTTTTCAAAGCTTTTGAACGAGCAGCAGGGGATTGATATCTTTCTTTGTTGTTTCTGTTGCGTCTTCCCCCGGTGCGACGGGAATTGACAGTTCTTCTGCCTTTGTTGTTGCCGAGATTAGGTTCACTTTTCAAAGAAAGGGAAATTCTTCCTTTTTTCAGATCTACAGAAACTACGGTGACGTTAACTTGTTGACCCAGTTGAACTATCTCACCGGGATCATTGACAAAATGATCTGCCATCTCACTGACGTGGATCAAGGCCTCCTGGGAAAGACCGATATTGACAAAAGCACCAAACTTGGTGATATTGATGACTATTCCGGTAAGTGTCATTCCTTCTTTGACGTCATTGATCGATTTTACCTTGGGATTCAATTTTTTACCGGATGTAATCCGGCCTGGAACCGAAGGAATAATCTTGGAGGGAATTCTTTTGAAACTGGGATCGAGAAGAGCCAATCCCTTTTTCTCCAGCAGGTATGAACGCACCATGGTTTCATCCAATTCAGAATCAAGTTCGACTGTAATGATTTCCAGGGGGTCGAGTTTGGACCATTCTTCCAGGGGATTGACCAATCTGCGGGCGATGATGACACTGTAATCTATTTCTGGTAATTCTGGTGAAACTCTCTCCATGTTTTCATAAACAGGTTCAAGTACGTCATTTTTTGCAGGAATGAAAACCAGAAAGTTACCTTCATTTTCTTTGATTATATCTACAGGAGAAGTTGTGTCTTCTGCAGAAATATATTTGGGGACGGCTATATAGGAAGTTTTGTGCTGAACGAAATGAATTCTGGCTTGTTCCCACCACTTGTCTTCAAGCTCCAGAATTTCATGAGAGATAACTTTGCCACTGTTGTTGATTACACATATCCCAGCTGTTTTTCCTTCTTTGTCTGGATAAAAACTACCTAGACGAGCTGTTTTTATGGGAGGTGTTCGCAGAATATTGATATAGTTTTCGCTGATCTTTTCCAATTTGTTTTTTACAACTTTGTTGTCGAAATAGGAAACAAGAGTGCTGGGAAGTTCTTGCAGCACTAATTTTTCCATGGCTTCGTCAAAATCCATCTCAACTGCATTGGTTCCCAATTTGTCAATCACAGCCTTGAGGTGGGACTTGAAAGAAGAAGAGGGGTATTCAAAATCAAGTTCGACACATTCTTCATTGAGAGCGTTTTTGATAGTGGTCCAGATGGAGACGGTCATATCGACTATTTCATATTTGTTGTCGACAAGATTGTCATAAATATCGGGCACTTCGCTTTTAGTTGCCTTGATAGTTACTTTGCCTTTTTTCAAGGTGAGGTTGACAGCACCGGTCCATACACCCAAAGCAATTTCCACCGCTTTGATCCACTCTTCGCTGGTTGAAAATTCACTCAGGTTGATAAAAGGAATTATGTGTTTGAGAGCACTTATCCTGCGTTCGGAAAGGGCAATGGAATAAACTTTATCATCTTTAATTTCAATTTCATTTTCTTGGAAATAAGCTTGCAGTTCTTCTTTGGCTTTTTCCAGTTTCAACCAGCTTCTGCGAGCATCGCTGAGACGACGCAACTGTGAATTTGGTATATCTTTCAGCAGTTCGAGATGATTGTCTGCCAGTTCTGCAAAGGAAATTCCTGCTTCCAGAAAATTGAACAATTTTTCAGATCTCGATTTGTTGAGAATATTTTTATTTACAGCGCGGGTTTTAATGAGAAAGTGTTTTAATTTCACGGTAATATCTCCTCATGGCTCTGTTTCTTAATCCTTTAAAAACTATTTCCTTTTTCGTTTTCAGCTCATTTTGAATTTTGCAGCAGTTGGTTCAGTGCATTCAGGAGAAGCAAAAAACTGATGAGCTTTCCTTGGTTTTCAGCAAAATACTCAAAAGGAATAAAGGGATAATGATAGGATAAAGATCTCAGAGAGGGGATCTTTCCAGAATAAATCCAGAAAAATACTCAAGAGTAAAAAAAACAAGTTGTTATCTGGGTATATATAATAGAAAATATTATAAGAACAGATACAAAAATGAGATTGACCAGATGGCTCGGAGTTTCAGAGAGGATAAATGGCAAAAAGGATTTTTTTGAAAACCATCCTGTTATTGCTTTGTAAGGTAATTATCCTTCAATAAGGGATTAAGAAACCCGAAACACCATTCACTCTGGCGAGAAAAGTCAACTAATTCAATTAGTCATTATAATGAAAAAAAACCATAATTCAACCAGTAAATATGAATTTTATCCGATTGTTGAATCCCCCTTGAAATGTTCTTGTTTTAAGTTGATACTATTTACCAAGTACAATAAAGCAGATGAAGTTTTGAGGGGGGTCTATGGAGATTAGAAGAAAATCAGGGCAGGGAAATATCTTTGATGGTTATGGCAGCCAAAGTTGCTCCAAAGGTTGAAGTTACGGGAGCAATGGTACCATTTTTAAATTTTGGATCAAGGGATTGGAGGGGTTGTTCCAGGGAATATACAGCTTTAATTCCCATTTTCCCGGTTTGAGGAAAATTGTATTTGCGCCGCATAATTCTTCTTAAATCGCGACCGAGGGGACATCGCATGGTATCAGCCAAATCAGCGGATCTGACTTGAGTTGGGTCGATTCGGGCTCCGGCCCCCAGACTGGTAACTACTGGGATATTATTGGAGTGTGACCAGGAGAGAATGGATGATTTGGCAGTCATGTGATCGATGGCGTCGATAATATAATCGAATTTCAGGTGAAAATTCTCCAGATAGTTTCCATCTACAAAATCTTGATATACCATGAAATTGCCCTGAGGATTGATCCATTGCAGACGCTTTTTCATTATTTCCACCTTGAATTCTCCCACAGTATGAGGAGAGGCGGGTAGTTGACGATTAATGTTGGTGGGATGAACTCGATCCGGATCAAAGAGAAAGATATTGTGTGCCCCGCTTCGGGCAAGATATTCGCCGGTCCAGGAGCCCACTCCTCCGGTACCGATCAAGGCTATTTTGGCTTCCATCAATTTTTTCACTCCCCCTTTTCCGGTAATGGCAGCAAAGTTGGCCAGAAATTGTGGTATTTGAAAATTATCGGGTTCACTGTAAGTAGAGATGGTTCTGCGGGTCATAGATTAAAATTGCTCAGGGCTTGAACTTGTTAATTTTGGGTTTGAACCAGAGGATTTTATTGTGAGGATCAGAGTTTATATCATCGATAAAAACTATGCCTCCGGTGGTAGAAAAACCATAAATATTTTCCCCTGTATGGAAATTGAAGGTGAACATTTTTCCTTCTAATCCGGTATGGAATTTCGATAATTTTCTGGTGAAAAAGTGAGTATTATTTGAAGATGGATGCTTTTTAAAACTGGAATTTCTCAAAATTAAATTTTGTTTGATCAATTTATAAGAAAGAGAATTTATCCATTTTTTGAAAATTATGCTGGTGGAGCTGGGACATTGTTTAAACAGATAATTGGTTGCATTGACCAGATTTGTTCCCGAAATGTCTCTGGCAGTGACTCTTTTGAAAAGTATGGAACAGAGATTTTTTTTTTGAGTATCGGCAAGTTTGAGTCTGTTGATTCCGGCCAAGGCATTTGTAAAGACAGTAGACACATTGGAGCGGGAAATAATCTTCATCAGGTAAGGAAAGCTTCCCGGGGTTCTGGCCAGGGACCAGACACTGTTGATTGCCAGCATTGGGTCGGGTGAAAAGGTGAGTTTAGACAAAGGCTTGAGAAAAACCGAAGATTTCCTGAAGCCCAGAGCCAGTACAGTGCCTGTTCTTATGCTGTGGTTGTTGGAATTGAGATATTTTTTGAGGATTTTGTTTGAGCTGGATGAACGGGCAATTATGGGCATGAGACCGGCAATTGCCTTATGATTTTTGTCTTTTTCCAACTTTTTCAGGTAATCCAGGACAACCGGATACCAAGCTTTTTCATGGTTATTTTCAGGAGCAGTGGCCAGGGCGAAGGCAGCGGCATTTGTGTAATCCTGGTTTTTTGCCCTCACGTATTTGAGCGCCAGTTTTAAAAGAGGTTTATCGTAGTTGTGGTAGTTGAAATTATGGGAATTATGGAGATAAGGAGAGAAATACATTACTGCTTCTTCTCCTGCTGTTTCCAAAGCTGCAGCATGCAACATTCTTCCAGAAGTTCTAAGTGTTCCGGCAGCCAAAGTTTTCAGTGCATTTTCCCTTAACCACAAATTGGAAGTGAGAACATAGGATGCAACTGTTTTTATGGCTTTTTCACTTTTGATTCTGCCCATTACCTCGATAATCAATTTGATCCAGCCTGGTTGATTTTTATAGTGTTTTAGCAAAAAAGAGAAGGGCCAGAGCAGGTCTTTATTGAAAAAATTATTGTTCTTGATCATGTTTTTGATCATGAGCAGATTGATTTTTTTGTTGCCCAGGAGTGCCTTCCATTTGGCTGTGTGCATTGATTCCGGACAGGCACCAAGAATTTGAAAATTATCTCTGTAATAGTAGATATTGTTGGTTTTGTCAGGTTGGAGATTTTGAAGCAGGTGTCTGCAAATTAATTTCTTATGATCTGCGCTCAAGCGGGAAAAATTAAATTTGGCAAAACCGAGGAGTTGATCATTGGAAATGGTGTTCTTGTGAAGAGCTTTGTCAAGATAGGGTACGAAAACCGAGTTGTAGTATTTGGTGAATATTTTAATGAGATGGGGGGCAAGTTTTCCGTCAAGGATGAGGGGAGCCAGAGTTTTTGGGTAGTTGATGGCCATAAAAGTGAAAACAATTTTGAAACCGGAAGAATATAAATTGTAATAGGGAATGTTCTTTACGATGAATTGATGATCTTTGATGTTTTGAGATCGGGAAAGACCTTCAAAAAACGCTGATATCCAAGTTGTATTATTAAAAGAGGGCAGAAGAGTTTTGTAGTAGTTGATCAGTCGGCGATCATTGATGATACCGAGGGCTTTTAGTTTGTAGGCATCTTTAATTTCTGAAGCATAAAGTTCTTTGGCTGCTTTTTGAGGATTCTTGTAAGCTTGAAGGATAAATTTACCCTCGTTGCTTTGTTTCCAGTTATTGTAATTGCGTTCGAAGTGGGAAATATTTTTCTGCCTGCCTTTGAGGGGAAAACCCAACAGGGGATCTTTGTTGAGATCTTTTGGAGTTTTATCAAGGGGAAGCAAAGAAAAAAGAGTGATTAGAATCAGATGCAATTTTAGTCTCCTCCAAAGAGTTTACTGAACCATCCCTTTTTCTTTTTAGATGGTTGGTTTTGAGGCTGTTTTTGATTTTCTGTCGGGGTTTCAGAAGGGGGTTCTGCAGACCTGTTTTTTGTGGAAATTTCAACTGCTTTTTTCATGACAGAGGAATCAAGTTGTCCGGAAACGACAGAATTTTCATCTTCCATCTCAATTTCAATTTCCTCTTCATCAGTTTCCAGAACTTCTTCAAGAAGATCATCCGATAAAAATTCCTCGTTGTTATTGGAGGTATTTTGAGTTTTTGGAGATGGCTCGGAGTTTTCTTCGTTGAGAATATTGTCAAAATCCATATCCATATCATTGAACCAGGATCTGGTGTCTTCTTTTTGTTCAGTTTCTTTTTGAGGAGGATTTTCCAGTTTTTCTTCAAGTTTTTCTTTGGATGAAAAGGAAAACTCTCCAGTAAATTCACTGTCGAAATCGAAATCATAATCTCCGGATTTTTCTTTCTCCGGAACAGTGTAACCTTTTACTTCCTTGAGGATTTCAGCAACATCTCGAGAATTGACTTTTAATCCGTAGGTGAAAAGGACACTGTTAAGATCGTCAATAAATTCAGCTGTTTCTTGATAGCGTTTTTTGCGATCTCTTTTGAGTGCTTTGAAAAGAGCTCTTTCCAGAGCAGGGGGAACTTCGGGATTGAGAGCGGTAACTCTGGGAATATGGGCTTTTTCAACCAATTTAACTGTTTCCAGATCGTTTTCTCCATAAAAGAGTCTGCGTCCGGTGAGAAGCTCAAAGAGAACGATACCAAGGGAAAAAATATCGGCTCTTTGATCGATCTCAATGCCCATGATTATTTCTGGAGACAAATAGGAAAATTTGCCCTTGATGATGCCCGGTTCGGTGGTTTCAACCTGCAGGGCGGCTTTGGCCAGCCCAAAATCAGCGACTTTTATTTCACCTTCTTTGGAAATAAGGATATTGGGGGGACTGACATCCCGATGGATCAATTTGAGTGGCTGCCCATTGGAGTCTTTGGCATTGTGGGCATATCCGAGGCCTTTGGCGGCTTCCATGACAATATAGATGGCAGTACCAATGGGGAGGGTTTTCTTTTTCTTTTTCATGAAATTCATGACAGCTTTCAAAGAAGCGCCTTCAATAAATTCCATGACAATGCAGTATGAATCTTTGATCTTGGTGACGTCAAAGGTTTGTACGAGATTGGCATGACTGAGGTTCATTGCCAGTCTGGCCTCATCAAGAAACATGGAAACGAATTTTTTGTTTTTGTTTAACTGGGGAAGAATTTTCTTGACTGCGACACGACGGCTGATTCCTTGGGCACCTATCAATTTGCCGATGTAAACTTCTGCCATTCCTCCGGCATCAAGTTTTTTGATTATATTGATTCTGGTTTCCTGTGCCATATTATTCTGGTTTCCTGTATGCAAAGATTATAAAAACTGTTTTTATCAACTCTCGTATTAAATAACGGGAATTGCTGGAATGTTGCTGCGATTTGCAAGTTGAACTGAGAGTTGTCAACCAACCAGTTTCAGTTTAAGGAAAGATCTGAGATCTTTCAGAACTGTTTTCTTGTCTTCAATTTTTGCACCCTGATAACCTCTGAGCTCGACTTCTATATCTTTGATGAATTCTTTGAGAAGTTCTTCATCTTGCACAACCATTTTGGCTGTTCTCTGTCGCACTTTTTCTTCAGGCAGAGTTTTTACGTAATTCATAAGGGAGCGATAAATTTCTTTACCGACGAAGGCTTTGACGATCTCATTTCCTTCGGCCATATTGATCAGATGTTTTTTGAGCCGATTATCTTTGAGTTCGATAATATAATCGATGCCGATATGGGCAAAAAGATGAAGAATAATCGCGTCGTCGATCAAACCGACAGGTTTGTAGAAATCAGGGATCAGATCGAGTTGTTTCAAACCGTAGTTGAGCACTCCCACTGCCATAAGTTTGAGATCCTGAGGAGCCTGCTCTAGAGACAATAGTTCTGTAATTACTTTAATGTCATCGGAATAGTTATCAATCCATTCCTGGAAGTAATTTGCAAATTGTTCGGGGCTGTATTCCATGGTTGATCCTTTCAAATTGACATGAGCGGGAATTGTGGATAATTTGGCGGAATTCCCGGACACATCAAACAATGATTGTTTTCCTGATCGGAAAAAATAACAGGTTATCATAATGAGAAAAAATAACAGAGTAAAGTTCCAAGCTATATATCAAGTTCAGACGAAATTTATGCAGACCTGATTAAAAAAAATGTAAACTTGTAAAAAAATACCTGTTGAATTGTTTTTCCCCGAATTGATATTAATATAACTTTGAAAAAAATTACAGAGGAAAGGTCAATTTTCGAGTAAATTATCAATATAGTTTTTTAATCCCAGCAGAAAACCAAGAGTAATGAAAGCTCCCGGAGCCAGAATAAATACAAAAATGGGATTGATTGTTTCTTTATGAGAGATTGTAAATATAATGATAGTGGTGGTATATTTGAAGACAGTAATTGTTCCATTGCCGAGAATTTCTCTGATAGCTCCAAGAATAAAGAGAGTCAGAGCAAATCCCAACCCCATTCCCAGACCGTCGAGTAAAGCCTGAAGAACGTTATTTTCGGATTTGGAGGCAAAAGCTTCGGCTCTGCCCAGGATAATACAGTTGACAACAATCAGAGGAATAAAAAGGCCCAACTCGCTGTGTAATTCAGGGGAATAGGCGGCCATAAACATGTCGACCAGGGTAACCAGGGTTGCAATTACTACGATATAGGCGGGAATTCTTACTTTTTTCGGAATTAATCCGGCAATCAGGGAAATAATAATATTAGATCCAAACAGAACAGCAGTTGTAGCCACTCCCATTCCCAGTCCGTTGAATGCCGAAGTAGTGACAGCCAGAGTTGGACACATGCCCAGTAACAAAACAAGAGCAGCATTTTTGGACCAGAAACCCTTGGTAAAGGTCCTTAGATAATTTGCAGAAGATTCTTTATTTGAAGATCCCATTATCTGCCTCCTTGTTTCTTTCTGATATCTACGGGCTTACCGTCTTTCTCAGCCTTGTTCCGACGCATTCTCTTTCTGGTATTAAGAATTTTTTTACGGATATGTTTTCTGATTTTTTTATAATTCTGGATATTCTTTTTATATTTGAATTTGCTTGGATCAATATGATTATTTTTGCGCTTTGAACGTCTGTGAATTCTTTTACCCTTCCTGGTCTTTTTATTTTCGGTTCGGGTAAGATTTTTCAATTTTTTGCTGTTGAAGAGTAAAGCTGCTTTAACTGTGGAGGTTACACTGCGAGAGGTAATAGTGGCTCCGCTGATTGCATCAATTTTACCTGCAGGATCATCTTTTTCAACTGCAATCCCACCTTTTTGCAGGGATAAATTATTGAACTGGTCAAGGAAAACCTTTTCTGTCAATTTCGCTCCCAGACCCGGAGTTTCACTTTGTTGAACAACCTGTACTCCTTTGATGATATCCTTGTTGTCGAGGCCTATCATCAATTTGATAGTGCCTCCATAGGGACTGGAGATCCCCGGAGCTGACTTTGAAGAAAAAACAAAGGCCTTTTTGCCTCCTTTACATAGAAAAACAGAAGTTTTTTTACCTTTGGGGGTAATTACCTTTTTTTCCACTGGATTTTGACAGGAGGGAAAAATTTGGCGAACTGCTCTGGCAGCTTTGGCTTTGGCCTGGGCTTTGATTTTGTCGCGAGTGACAAAATTGCCGTAAGCAAGGGCAGCTGCGGCAACAGCCGTGATGACAGTCAAAGTGATAACCATTTTTAAAGTGTCATTCATGATTGATTCCTCGCTTTCCTGAAGCCGAAGGGTCTGGGTACAGTAAAGCGATCTATGAGAGGAGTGGTGCTGTTCATAAGTAAAATGGCAAAGGATACTCCTTCGGGGTAGCCTCCCCATAATCTGATGATAATGGTGAGAATACCGATTCCAACTCCATAGATCAATTTGCCTTTATTGAAGATGGGAGCTGTAACATAGTCGGTGGCCATGAAGAAAGCTCCAATTATCAATCCTCCTGCAAAGAGATGAAAGAAAGGATCAGCATATTTATCAGGACTGATCAAATGGGTCAGGAGGGAAATTGCGAAAACAGTCAGAATTGTGGCAACCGGAATATGCCAGGTAATAATCTTTTTATAAAGGAGCCAGGCAGCACCGATTAACAAGGCCAGGGCTGAAATTTCTCCGATGGAACCGGGAGTATGGACTCCCAGAAAAAGATCATTGACTTGAATTGAGGGCATGGCTTTGACAGCGTTTTCCTTGATAGCTCCCAAAGGAGTTGCTGTGGTGATGGCATCACCTGCTTTGACAGTGGCTACTCCCATGAAATCTTTAATGTTCTCAAGTCCACGGGGCAGAGGCCAGGTGGTAAGAGGCCCGGGAAAAGCTATCAGCAGAAAAACCCGGGAAGTTAAAGCCGGGTTGAAAGGATTGTTGCCGAGTCCACCGAAAACCTGCTTGGCAATAATGATAGCCACAACAGCTCCCACGAGAATGATTCCTGTGGAAATGCCAGCAGGCAGAGTGAGACCGAGCAGCAAACCTGTAACTGCAGCACTGCCGTCAAAAGCAGCTTTCCAGTTGCGTCCCATAAAAAGAAGGGCGATTATTTCGAGGACAATGCAGGAAATAACGCTGACTCCCAGTACCCGGACAGAGTCCATGCCAAAGGCGTAAACGCTGACAAAAGAGGCTGGGATCAGAGCTGCAAATACATTCCACATAATTTTGTGGATACTGCTGTTTTCATGAATGTGAGGTGCACCTGAGACAATAAATGAACGTGTTTTCATTATTCTATCTCTTCTTTTTCTTGTTGTTAAAATAAGATTTTGCCTGCTGGAAGAATTGAACCATGGGTCTGTGAGCTGGACAGACATAAGTACAACTTCCGCACTCAAAACAATCATCAAGTACTATTTCTTCAAGCTGTTCTTCGCTGATTTTGTCAAATCTTTCCTTTTCAATCAGAATTCCCAGTAATTGGGGATTGTGATTGTTAGGACAAGCTTCGATACATTTTCCACATCTGATGCAATCAGAATAATATCTGACGATTAATTCCGATTGGGTCATCACCAAAATTCCACCTGTTCCTTTGATAATGGGAATGCCGTCAGTGGGAACAGCCCTTCCCATCATGGGTCCGCCGAGAACAAGTTTGGCGGCGTTATCTTTGTAACCTCCTGAAAACTCAACCAGCTCAGCAACATAGGTGCCTAATCTGATTTTAAAGTTTCCCGGGTTTTTGACTCCATGGCCGGTAAGGGTCACTACTCTTTCAAAAAGAGGTTTTCCTTGAAAAACAGCTTCATAGATGGCAAGGCAGGTGCCTACGTTGAAAACTACAGCTCCTACTTCCATGGGTAAACTGGTGGGGGGAGTTTCCCGTCCTGTAATTGCACTGATAAGTTGTTTTTCAGATCCCTGTGGATATTTAACCTGCAGAGGAATAACCTGACCGTCATCTCCGATTTCTTTTTCCATTTTACTGATGGCATCGGGTTTATTGGTCTCAATACCTATATAGATTTTGTCTACTCCAAGAACTTTGGCGGCCAGTTTAAGCCCGGTGACAACTTCTTCGGTTTTTTCGACCATGAGACGGTGATCGGTTGTGAGATAAGGCTCACATTCGGCTCCGTTCAAGATGACAAAATCTATTTTTTTGTCTTCAGGAGGTGAAAGTTTAACATTGGAAGGAAAAGTAGCTCCTCCCAATCCGACTATTCCGGCTTCCTTGATTTTATCTCTGATGGTGTCGGCATCGGCAGCGAAAGGATTATCAACCGGATTGAATTCAACCCATTCATCTTTGCCGTCACTTTCAATAATAATTGCATCGACCTTTTTTCCCAGTGGATGTTCCACCGGTTCGATTGCTTTGACTATACCGCTGATGGAGGCATGAACCGGGGCACTGATAAAACCACCGGTTTCGGCTATTAGTTGCCCGGCTTTAACTTTGTCTTTGCGTTTGACTATGGGTTTGGCAGGTGCTCCGATATGCTGATTGAGAGGAAGAGCAACCACTTCGGGAAGGGGTGCTTCAACTATTTCTTTGTCAGAAGATAAATGCTTGTTGTAGGAAGGATGGATTCCACCTTTGAAAGTTTTGGCTTTACTCACTTTTATCCTCCTTCTTTTTTGGGGCGGCTTTGGCTTTTTTTGCTTTGCGGGCAGCAGCAGCTTTTTTTCTTTTTTCTTTTTCCAGTTTTTTGTATTCAGTTTTGCGGGCAGCAAATTGTTCTCGAGCTGTTGTACTTTCGACAAAAGCAGCCACAGAAAATTGCCAGGTGTTGACAATTACGTTGTTGGGACAGGAAAAAGCAGCTTCTTCTTTACCTTTTTTAGCGTTGTAGACTGCCAAATTGTTTTCAATGGAGAAGTCTTTATCTTTGCGCTGACATAGTTTGCAACCAATGCATCCTACGCTGCAAGCAGATCTGGTGGCTTTGGTTGGTGCTTGAGAGTTGCATAGAACATGAGTCTGGCGACTGGATGGGACAAGTTCAATAACGTTGTTAGGGCAGATATCAATACAGATGCCACAACCGGTGCATTTTTCAGGATCAACAATGGCAATATTGCCCTGGTAGATTTTGATAGCATCATAAGGGCAGGCTTTGACACAATCTCCATAACCCATGCAACCATACTGGCATTCCTTGTTCCCACCATAAAGTGCAGCAGTGCGACAGTCTTGTACACTGCGAATTTGAGCTCTTTCATTTGCTCGCTCACTGGTTCCTGCACATTTGACCAGAGCTGTTTTTCTTTCTGAACCCCCATGTTCAAGACCAAGAAAAGAAGCCAGTTCCTGTGCTACTTCAGGCCCACCGGGAGGACATTCAGGCAGATCTTCACCATTTTTGGCAGCTTCAATGACTGCTTTGGCAAAATCTCTACAGCCTGCATATCCACAAGCTCCACAATTGGCTCCGGGAAGGATATTTTCATTGATTTCTTCGATGCGGGGATCCTGCTCAACATGAAATACCTTGGAAAAGTAGGAAAGTAAAATTCCCGCAACCAGACCTATGCCAGCAAGTACGACTACAGCTATTATTATTTCATTCATATTGTTATCCCGGTACTAATCCTGCAAATCCCATGAAAGCAAGGGACAAAATTCCTGCGACTATCAACGAGGAAGCGGCTCCTCTGAATGATTTTGGTACTGATGATATATCCAGCCTTTCCCTGATTCCAGAAAAAAGCAGTAAGGCCAGAGCAAAGCCGACGGCGCCAAAGAATGCGTAAACCAGCATTCCCAGAAAATTATATTCCTTTTCTATTGAATTAATGGCTACACCAAGAATTGCACAGTTGGTGGTTATCAAAGGCAGGTAAATCCCCAGGGCTTCGTAAAGAGCCGGAGAAATTTTCTGGATGGCCATTTCTGTAAGTTGAACCAGAGAGGCAATAACCAGAATAAAAACTATTGTGCGCAGATATTGCAGGTTCAACGGTTCAAGCAGAAAATGGAAAAGAATCCAGGTAACAGTGGCAGCCAGGGTCATGACGAACATGACCGCCATACTCATACCCAGGGCAGTGGATACTTTTTTGCTTACCCCCAGGAAGGGGCAGATTCCCAGAAATTTGGCCAGAATCAAATTGCCAATAAAAACTGAGTTAATTGCTATAAGGAGATATTCCATCAAATATTTCCTCCCAAGATTGTTACCTGGAGCAGTTTTGACAACCGAGGCAGATTCAAGAGCCAAGTATTGTTTGAGTTCCAGGTATTATTAGTACCCATCTCAAAAAAAGGAGGTCAGCCAATAACCCCCATTCTGAGATGGGTACTAGTGAGTTGTTGCGGGTACTATTTGGTTCCCGTTTCTAGTTAGTTCCCGTCCCAAAAAGGAAGGTTATCGCCTGAACAGGTCATTTTACCTCATCTGCTTTGTCGTAACTTCTTGAAATAGTGTCAACTATGTCGGCGAAGTTACTGGGCACATCTGAGGCAAACTTCTCATTCAGTCAAAAAACCCCATTCTGGGATGGAAACTATTTACTAAATTAAACACTGAATACTTTCAAGAAAAAATTCTCTAAAATATGAAGAATTCCCAAAAACCAGCTAAACCAGTCAATTATAAAAGAGGGAAATAAGCTAAGAAATGTATTGGTTATATGGTTATTCAGTAAAATTGTGCAGATTTTCACTGTTGAGGGAATAAAAAGCAGCAGGCAGATATTGGATCAAATCAGTTGCTTTCAAGGCAAATTCACCTTTTTCCCTGGCTGCAAGATCTCCGGCTCTTCCATGCAGAAAAGCCCCAATCCCGGCAGCTGTAAAAGGATCGAGTCCCTGGGAAATGAAAGAAGCTGTTATTCCCGTCAAAACATCTCCAGTGCCACCACTGGCCATACCATTGTTGCCTGTGGGATTGACAGCAATTTCTCCTTGAGGAGAGGCAATTACGGATCTGGCGCCTTTGAGCAGGACAAAAACTTCATATTTGCGGGCAAATTCAAGAGCTGTTTCAATGCGTCTTTTCTGAATTTGAGCAATCGGTTGATCAAGCAGGCGGGCAAATTCACCAGGATGGGGGGTGATTAAGATGGGAGCTTTTGTTTTTTTCAGAATTTGAGGTTTTTTGGCAACTAGATTGAGTGCATCGGCATCAAGAACCATTGGTATATCCGAGTTTTCTATGATTTTGTACAGGATTTCCTGCATTATTTCATTGTTGGGTATACCCGGACCTATTGCTACAACCCTTTTGCCAGCCATTTCAGTTATAATTTGATCATAATCATCACTCTTGATAGAGCCCTTTTCAGTTCCGTAACCACATCCCATTACTTCAGTAAGTCTTCCCATCAGGGTGGGAATAATATTATGGGGAGCAAGAACAGAAACCAGACCGGCACCGGCACTGACAGCAGATTCTGAAGCCATGATTGCAGCTCCTGATTTTCCAAGGGAACCGGCTATAATCAGAGTATGGCCGAAAGTTCCCTTGTGACCGTAGGCTGGTCTGTAGGGAAGATTGGAACGTACCCAGTTATCAGTCAATAAAAAACATCG
The DNA here is from genome assembly GCA_027858615.1 of Deltaproteobacteria bacterium. GTDB lineage: Bacteria > Myxococcota_A > Polyangia > HGW-17 > HGW-17 > JAQICJ01. The sequence continues at coordinate 16,150 of JAQICJ010000302.1, read as the reverse complement.
TCTGGAATTGGTTTCCTGATGGTCAACTACTCCGATGTCAACCACTTCTATTTCACCGCAATAGGCAAAACCAGGTGAAGAAAACTGACCAATTTTGGGAAAAGCAAAAGTGACGGTAAGATCAGCCTTGATGGCGTGTTCTCCAAGAACACAGCCGTGATCTGCACTTATTCCCGAAGGTATGTCCACCGCAATTTTGATGCAGTCAGTGGCATTGACCGCGGAAATTATTTCTCGGGCAATGCCTGTAATGGGTCGATCGAGGCCTGTACCAAAAACGGCATCGATAATGAAATCGGAATTCTGGATGATATTTTCAAAATTCATCAGATCTGCGGTGGAAGTAACTTCATAAATGGGAATATCCAAATTTACCGCCGCTTCATAGTTGATTCTGCTGCTTTTTCCCAATTTTTCCGGTCCCAGGGAGAGAATACTGACTTCAAGTCCCTTGTTGAAAAGATGGCGGGCGACTACATAACCATCACCGCCATTATTTCCTTTGCCACAAATTATAAGAAAATTGGAGGATTCAACTTCCCATTTTGCCATGATTTTCTGAACTACACCAAAACCGGCTAGTTCCATTAAAGCTGAATCAGGAACTCCAACCTTGTTTATGGTAAACAGATCGAGCTTTTTCATTTCACCAGATGTTACAAGTCTCATTTTTTTGCCTCCATAAGAATAAAATTTAATTAAGACAAAGAAAAAAAGCAAAGAAAAAAATACAACCCTCTGCTTGAATTATGGAAATAAAAAAAAGATTTTGTTCCGGTTTTCGGTTTAGCCGGAACGAGGAAAGATTATGATTCAAGGAGGATGATCATGTCTTTTACTGCATTTTCCAGACCGGTCAGGGCTGCTCGTGAGATGATTGAATGTCCTATGTTTAATTCCTGCAATTCAGGAAGATCCAAAATGCCTTGAACATTGGTGTAATCAAGGCCGTGGCCAGCAGCGAGTTTCAAATCCAATTGTCTTACTTTTTCAGCTGCTTCAAAAAGACGATCAAGTTCATTTTCTTTATCTTCTTCATTTTCAGCCAGGGTATAATCTCCTGTGTGGAGTTCAATTATCTGTGCCTTCAATTCTTTTGAAAGTTCAACAATCCTGGGTTCTGGATCAATGAATAAAGATACCGGAATATCTGCTTTCTGCAATTTGACCACAGCATGCTTGATATTGGCGTAAGTATCGGGATTGTCCAGAGCCAGTCCGCCTTCAGTTGTTTTTTCTTCACGTTTTTCAGGAACAAGGGTGACAAAATCAGGTTTGACCTTGCAGGCTATCTCAACCATTTCTGTGGTGGCGGCCATTTCCAGGTTGAGAACAGTCTGAACAGTCTGACGAATAAGACGGAGATCACGATCTTGAATATGGCGACGATCTTCACGGAGATGAATAGTAATACCGTCGGCTCCAGCCAGCTCACAGAGAGCTGCAGCAGTTACCGGATCCGGATATCTGGTTCCTCTTTGCTGTCTCAGGGTTGCAATATGATCAACATTGACGTGAAGTCTTATTTTATTCATTTTATTATTCTCCTTAGGGTTGGACCCATTGCAGGTCTTGGGCAAAGTACAGGTTGCCGGTTTGACCCAGATGTTTCAAGCTCCAATTTTTCTTTTGAAAAAATGGATCATGGTATCGGCAATTTCTTCCGCCTGGTTTTTATCGTTGCATTCCACCAGAACTCTGACTTTGTGTTCTGTTCCGGAATAGCGGATAAAAACTCTGCCCTGATCACCCAGTTTTTTGGAAAGTTTTTCAAAGAGTTTGTTGTATCCTTCGATTGAAGCAAGGGGAGGTTTTTCACTTACTTTGAGATTTTTTAGTACTTGAGGCATGTAATCGATCAAGTTTTTCAATTCACTTAGAGGTTTGCGCTCACCGAGAATTATGGAAAGAACCTGCAGGGAAGCAATGATTCCATCTCCTGTAGTGGCATGATCACGCAGAATTATGTGCCCTGATTGTTCTCCTCCCAGATTATATCCATTTTCCTGCATTTTCTGGAAGACATTACGATCTCCAACAGCGGTTCTGACAACTTTTCCCCCAATATTTTTCAGAGCATAATCAAGTCCCAGATTGCTCATTACCGTTGTAACCAGGGTTTTGTGAGCTAAAGAATTGTTTTTGAGCATTCTTGAAGCAATCAAGGCCAGGATTGCATCACCGTGAACTATTTTACCTTTTTCATCTATCAGGATGGCACGGTCTGCATCACCGTCCAGGGCAATTCCCAGATCTGCCCTGTATTTGGTGACAAGTTTGGCGGTCTTTTGAGGATATAAAGCTCCTGAATAGTCGTTAATATTGATTCCGTTTGGTTTGACCCCCACTGGAATTACTTCGGCTCCCAGTTCTTCAAAGATAAGGGGTGCGACTTTGTATGCTGCTCCATGGGCACAGTCTACAACCAGACGCAGTCCGTCCATACTCATTTCTTCGGGAAAACTGTTTTTGCAGAAAGTGATATAGCGCCCCGAAGCATCGTCGATACGTCGTGAACGACCTATATCTTTTTGGGTTACAAGATTTTGCTGGAAATCATTTGAAAAAACAAATTTTTCTATGAGTTTTTCTGTTTTGTCAGGGAGTTTGTATCCTTTGGAGGAAAAAAATTTGATTCCATTGTGATCATAGGGATTATGGGAAGCGCTGATGACAATACCGGCGTCAGCTCTCATGGAAGTAGTAAGATGAGCAATAGCTGGAGTCGGCATGGGACCAACAAAATAGACATCACCTCCTGTGGACATTATGCCGGCAGCTATGGCATTTTCAAACATGTAGCAGGAAAGTCGGGTGTCCTTGCCAATTAAAAAACGTCCGCTTCTGCCTTTTTCAGAGAAAATATGACCAGCGGCTTGTCCCAATCTCAATGCTATCTCAGGGGTCATTGGTTCCTGATTGGCGATACCTCTGACACCATCTGTACCAAATAATTTTTTCATTTTAATCTCCATGATAATCCAAGATTACAAAGTTTTTGTATTCGTCAAACCCTCAATGCAGAACAAGTTGATGTCATCCCGGGATTTATTGTTGAATATTTGTTTTGAATTCCTGTATAATACCGGGCAATACTCACAGGTTGTTTTATTAATTATTGGTTTCGAACATATAATACCGGCATCAACCGCCGCAAAATTTTTACTTCAGAATACACAAATTATGTTTAATGTCTATCTTGCTTTTTTCCTGTCAATTGTTCCCATCGGTAAAAATTCTTCCCTGACAGATGCAACAAAAATACTTGATTTTGCAGCTGTGGGAGACATCTTCTTCGGAAGATCCGGCAAAAAATTTGGTTTGGATCATCCTTTCCGTTATGTAAAAAAATACTTCCAGGACAAAGATATAGTCGCAGGAAATCTGGAAACTCCTTTTAGTCTTAAAAGATACCGCAATCGCCGCAAACCTCGTCAATGCAAATACAAAAAATGCAGTCCAGATGAAGCAAGATATGCCCGTAATCACATGCTCACTTTCTGGGGGCGTCCCCGGGGAGCTGAAATTCTTAAAAAAGCTGGTTTTACAATTCTGGGAACAGCAAATAATCATACCTTTGATCAGGGAAAAAAAGGATTGCTGGAGACCATTTCAATTCTTGAAAAATCCGGTCTGGGAGTGACAGGATCGGGGAAAATTCTCGAAAAGGCCTGGAAACCACATATTATCAATAAAAATGGTATTAAAGTCGGAATAATTTCTGTAACCACCCTCTATAACTTTCCTCCTCCAAAAAAGGGTGCTTTTTATGCTTATTCACCCTTTCGAGGGAATTATAAATATCTGCCTCCGGTGATTACCAAGTTGAAAAAGCAGGTTGATTTTGCAGTTCTCATGCTTCACTTCGGAGAAGAGTACAAAAATACTGCTTTCAGATTTGAAAAAAATTTAATGGATTTACTGGCCAAAGCCGGCCTTGATCTGCTTATAGGTTCTCATCCTCATGTTTTGCGAGGGATTCAGATAAAAGGTAAAATGATTGCTTTCTGGTCTCTGGGAAATTTTTTATTTGATAATACCTGGAAGTCCAGGAAATATTCGGGGATAGCCACCCTCAGATTTGTAAAAAAGGGCAAGCTCAAACGAATGGAAAAGATAAAATTCATTCCCGTTGTTTTGAACGGTCCTTCGGCAAAAGATAAAAAATATGGAAAACTGCCCCGTCCTGCCGGTAAAAAATGGAGCAGGATAATTAATCGCAAAGTCAGAAGATATTCCAGAACATTCAAAAATATTGGAAAACTCAAAATAGATGGCAATCATCTCAATGTAATTTTGCCCTGATCTCTAATTTGCAGAGGAGTTCAAATCTGAATTTTAAAGTTCGAAGTGGGAAAAGGTAAGAGCGTTTTCTATTTTGCTGGTTCCGGCAAAAAGCATGATCAGACGATCCAGACCCAAAGCAATGCCGCTGGTGGGAGGCATTGCTTCCTTGAGTGAATTCAGAAATTTTTCGTCAAGGGGGTAGAGTTCAAGTTTGTGTTTTCTGCGATATTCCAAATCTTCCAGACAACGCTGGCGCTGAATATCTGGTTCGATCAGTTCGGCAAAACCATTGGCTATTTCCAGATTTTCAGCAAAAAACTCAAAGCGGTCGGCAACTTTGGGATTTGAGTCCAGAGGTTTGGACAGGGAGGCAAATTCAATGGGCCACTGGGTAAGGAAAACTGGTCCCTCTTTTGTTAAAACCGGCTCTACTTTTTCTATGAAGATTTCAAAAAAACCTTCTTCCCAAGTTATTTTTTGCTGGTATTTTTCCAGGATGCCGGCCTGTTTATACATCTGTCTGGGACTGGCTCGTAGATCTGTTACTCCAGCATGTTCAGCAAAAGCTTGCGCCATCGTGATTCTGCGATAAGGAGGTTCAGGCAGGGGACAGGGTAGTTCGAGATTGGATTGTAAAAAGGAAATCAACTCTTCAGTTTCCCGGCGCAGTTCTTCCCCGTTAATCCCTGTTGAATACCACTCCAGCATGGTAAATTCGGGATTGTGCCTGTTCCCTGTTTCACCTGCCCGGAAAGAATGGGCAATTTGATAGATGGAGCCGATACCTCCGGCAAGCAGCCTTTTCATCTGAAATTCCGGAGAAGGGGATAGGAAGTAATGGTCAGTTTTTATGGCCTTGAGGTGAGTTTCCACCCCCGGTGAAGGAACCAGCAGAGGAGTTTCCACTTCCAGATGTCCCTTTGTGCGAAAGAATTCTCTGATCTGATGCAGGATCCGGCTGCGGAGTTTCAAAATTTCAATGCGGTTCAAACCGTTATCAAGTTGCTGGTGCAGTCGCTTCCATTCAAAGGAGGGAAACTGGCTTTGGGTGGGTTGAGCCATACCATTTATGCGGTAGTTGTTGCTTCCGGGTATTTGGTCAAGATAAACCCAGTCTCCTGTTTTGTATTTTGAGGAAGGAATGGTTTGAAGTTGGTAAGTTTGGATATGATTTTGCGCCTGTGGAGGAGCAGCAGAAATAATCCTGGCCAGAACAGGCTTCATTTTATTTTTGGATTCTTTCTACATATTCACCGGTTCTGGTGTCGACTTTGAGCCATTCGCCTTCTTCTACAAAGAGGGGAACGTCAACTTCGAGTCCAGTGCTTACAGTTGCAGGTTTGGTAGCTCCCTGAGCGGTATCGCCTTTGAATCCTGGTTCACATTTGGTTACCTGCAGTTCGACAAAATAAGGCAATTCAATTCCTACGGGCTTGTCGTTGAAAAAGAGAACTTCAACCCTGAGGTTGTCGGTGAGGTAGTATTTGTCTTCGTCAAGAAGATCTCCGCTGATTCTTGTTTGTTCATAGGTTTCGGTATCCATGAAAACATAATGCAGATCATCCTGATAAATATATTCAAGTTCTCTCACTTCAGTATCAGCCAGATCGATCTTGTCACTTGATCTCCAGGTCTTGTCAAGAACAGCCCCAGTGATAAGATTGCGAATTCGACATTTGTAGAAGGCAGTTCCCTTTCCCGGTTTTACAAAGTTAACTTCGAAAACAACATAGGGATCGTCATCGATAAGGATTTTTAAATTTTTTCTGAGATCAGAACTTTGGGCCATGATTCACCTTTACTTGCAAATTGATTATTCTGGTTTCAAAATTCCAAAATTTTGAGATAGTTCCCGTTTTAAAAGGGAGCGTTAAAATGGAATTTTGTAATTTTTGCTATACCTTATTGTGAAGGTTTAACAAAATTGCGAATATATTAATTGTGGTGGATTCCAAGCTTATTTTCGTGGGTATTAATTGGGTGATGGGAAAACAAATTTGGAAAATATTTGGATATCAGTTTGTTGCCTGGCTATATCCACGAGATGGTTAAATTTATATAAATTCCAACTTTTTTCAAGAAAAAACTCAAGTAGTTCCTTATATGTGGAATACAATAATCTGATTGTAAAGACTGAACCACAATATATATTGACATTTCCAAAATTAACCTTATGAATTGATCTGAGACAACATAATAAACTGAAAACCGGTTGGTTTCCATTCCATAGAATACCATCGGGTTCTTTATCGTTTCAGTTTCTGCACCTTATCCCCGTACCAAAAAGGAAGGTCATCCCCTGAACAGGTCATTTTACTTCATCTGTTTTGTCATAACTGCTTGAAATAGTTGTGGCTATGTCTGCGAAGTTACTGCGTGCATCTGAGGCAAATTTCTTATTCAGTCAATAACCCCATTGTGGGACGGGAACTATTTAAAAAACGAGAAATTATAAATCTGAAAAGTACTTGAAGATTTCAGGCAATAAACACATAACCAGGAAAAAATCCTGGTTCAAAAGGGAGGATTTTCTCTAACATGAAACATAGACATTATCGCATAGTTGTAAATTATAATACTGAAGAAGAAAAATATGAAGGAAGGGTTCCGGAATTGCCTGAGTGTACAGTTCAAGGTGAAACCTGGGAAGAGGTCATCGAGCTTCTGGATAAATCCACTGAAGAAAAAATTGAATCCCTTAAACATCCCCCCACTCCTATTGATGAAGATGAATGGGATGGTGATTTCAAAATTGAAATGTCAAAATCTCTTTACAGAGAATTAGCATTTTTAGCCAAAAATGACGAAGTTGAACCTGAAACCCTGGCCAAAGAACTTATAGCCGAAGGTTTGGGCAGAAGATATGGTGGACATCGTTATTACCGAAGAAACAACCGCAACAAATCGGGTAATTATAGAAACAGAAGCCGACGCAAGGGCAACATGTCCAGAGAAAAATACAATGATATCATGGAAAACAAATCATCTTTTCTCGATTATGTGAGGAAACTCGACAAATAGAGAAGGAGTTTTTACAAGCCAACAGCCAGTTTCCACCCAAAGCAAGGAATAACTGAGCTTTATGTTTATTGTATCAGGCAGTTATGGGTTTGATGATCGGGTGGTTTTTTTTGAAGGTCAGATTTCTTCTTTATAAGAGGAGAACTGAAAATTTTTCGCCACTGTCATTTTAGGTTATATTTAATGATTCCTGCAAAATTTAACAAATTATTTATTTTGATTTTTTTTCTGTTCGGATTTGCTGTTATTGGTTGCAAGGTAGATCTTTTTAATGAACTTTCCGAAAAAGAAGCTAACAGAGTTTTAACTGTTCTGCAAAACAAGGGAATTAAAGCCGAAAAATTCATTAGAGACAAACGCAAGGGATATTATGGAATTGAAGTCGATAAAGATGAAGCCGCTCAGGCTGTTTCTATTTTAAATCAACTTGATCTTCCTTCAGATAAGCACAGGGGTTACGATTTGGTAACCCAAAAATCCGGTTTGCTCCCCAGCCCCGGAAACAAAGTAAATCGCTATTATATTGCTCTGGCCGGAGAATTGGCTAAAACCATGGAAAGACTACCTGGTATTCATTTTGCCCGTATCCACTTTGCCATTCCTCAAAACAACACAAGTTTCGGTCACAACAAAAAAGAACTGGTTCCCGAAAAGGCCTCGGTGGTTCTCAAAGTCAACGAAGCAGAATTTCAAATGAAACCCACTGATGTTCAGACTCTGGTTGCCGGTTCCATAGCCGAACTTGAAGCCGCCAGCGTCTCTGTAATCATTCAATTGGCTGATTTGAGAAAAATTAAGAATAGCCGTCCAACACCAAGCAGTTTCTTTTCATTTTCTCCCTTGATTTTAATTATCTTCGGTACTTTGTCCCTTGTTGTTATTGTTTCTCTGGTTGTTGCTGTTTTTCATTTGAAGAAGAGGCTCAAGGAATTGTCAAAGCAGTTATCCACAGAGTCTTGATAATATAAGTTCTTTTTAAACAGGTTTAATTTTCACCGGTCAATTTTCCCAAACCAGCACTCAAAGTTGATTCCATTTACAAATTATCGAAAGGTCTCATAAACATTGTTTGATATCAGTTTGTTCCAACTTCTTTTTATAATTATAGCCGTAAATCTCGGAATTATTCTTTATACCAAAATAAAAAGAGGTTTTGCCAAGGATCCGGTATACAATACTATTCTGGCAGTTGATCTGGGATTGATTCTCTATTCTTTCAATGCATCTTCCGGGGTGAATTCCCTTTCAGCCTGGCTTGGAATTGGAATTTTTCTGTTTGCCGTTATTGTTCCTGCAATTTTGAATCGGTTCATTGCTGCGGCTGTTTACCGTTATGACTGGTCAAGAGCAGCCCGCATTTTGCAGTTGAAATATATTTTTCAACCCAGCACCGAAGTTGCTGCCCAAATCAGACATTTTTCCAAGCTCCTTAAAGCCAACAAAGGTGAAGTTGTAGATATTTCGGGTGGATTGGAACAGGAGCTTCATCGTACCGACGATGCCATCAAAAAAATATTGCTGGCTGAAAGTCTGGTAGAACTCTATGTTTTTTCCACCAGATGGGAAAAGGCTCTGGAATTTTATGAAAAATATCTGAAAGAAGGGGAAGTCGCTTCAAAACCTTCCGTTTATGTATCTCTCATGAAAGCCGCATTTGAATTGGGTCAGGAAGATAAACTCTGGGATTTTTATGAGAAACTGGATGAAGATTCTGAAGATCCGGTTGTAAAAAGAGCATTATTTTCGGCTCAGACCATTATTCTGGCTGCTTACGGCAAACCGGGAATATTAAAAAAAGCCCTCTTGCCTCTTGATTCCAATGATACTTTTTTCCCGGCTGCTTTGCGCAGATATTGGTACGGAATTGCCCTGCTCAACGATAACAAAAAGGCCAAAGCTGAAAAAGTTATGTCCTTTCCCAAAAAATTGCAAAAAAACTTTCCCATTTACTACAAGTTGGCAGCAAAAAAAATCAGTTCAGGGACCACATCCTTTCCTGAAAAAGATTTGATCCACAAAGAAAAACTGCAAAAAATAAAAGAGAGTTATGAAAAAGTTTCAGAGGTAGGTTCCAAAAGCAGATTTTTGAAGGCTACCTGGTTTTTTCTCATTTTCAATTCCCTGGTTTTTATCGGTCAGCATCTTTACGGTTCACCTTCAGATATGCTCACCCTTTATAATCTGGGGGGCAATTTCAGAACTCTTTCCCTTTCCAGTCAGTGGTGGCGAAATGTTTCAGCCATGTTCCTCCACGCTAATTTTATCCATATTTTCTTCAACCTCTATATTACCTGGATTTTCGGTCGTCTAATCGAACCCCATTATGGAGCTCTTAAAACCTGGGTAATTATAATTGTTTCGGGTCTAAGTGGGAATATTCTTTCTTCTCTCATGTATGGAGCCGGAGTTTCCATCGGTTTTTCCTCATCTGTTTTTGGAGTAGTAGGAGCCACTATGGCTATGCTGGTTCTTTACAAAAACCGTTTTCCTGAAGAATGGAGAAAAAAACAGTTTTCTTTTCTGGTCATGATCCTTTTGTTTAATCTGGCATTGGGATTTTCCATTAGAATGATCGACAATGCTGCCCACATCGGTGGTTTTGTGGGAGGTGTGATTATAGCTGTTATTTTGGGAGCTGCTAATGAAAAATCTGTTTTCAGGAAAGGTCTTACCCTGGTTCTTTTTGTGATTTCTCTGGGATTGATGAGCTGGACAGGATATGAAGTTTACGCCACTGCTTCCTCGGAGAATTGGAAAAAAATCGAGATCAAAAAAGATAATATAAGCTTGAAATACCCAGCTCACTGGGCTCATGAAATAGTTGAGGACAAACATGGATTTGTCAGCAAAAACAACCGGCTCAATATATTTTATTCCCGGTTCTGTGGAGGATATAATGCCATGTTTGTAATCCGGGGAGAAGACGCCAGGAAACATTTTGATGTCCTCAGTAAAAACCAATATCTTTTTTCCATGGGCAAATTTGGAGATTGGCAGGAAATAAAAGGGAAAAACAGTCAGGGTTACTTTATCTACTATTATTTCAAGGACAAAGGTGAGCATAGTACAGGAGTAAGGTTTGAATTCGATGAAAATTGCAGGCAGGTTCTCCTGAAAAAGAGAAAAACCATTCTTGAGTCAATCAGAATTCATACTAAAATTTAAATTTTCAGCTTGAATGTATTTTTATTCACGTTTATAGTTCAGCTGAAATATATGGAGGTTTCATGGCTAGCGATTCATTAAAATCAGTAATCAAGAAATTAAAAAAAGAGGGTATTGAAGCGGCTGAAAAAAAGGCTGATAAAATTATTCAGGATGCCCAGGCCAAGGCTGAAGACATTCAAATTCAGGCTGAGATGAAAGCTAAAACCATGGTTGATGAAGCCAAGGAAGAGGCTGAAACTATAAAAAATCAGCTTAACACAGAATTAAACAGAAGTGCCCAGGTTGCCCTTGATGCTTTCAAGACTTCTGTGGAAGAAGCTTTGGTTATTCCTGCAGTAGATGAATCCCTCGAAAAAGAACTCAACCAGACGAAGTTCCTTGAAAAGGTCATTCTTGAGGTTGTTAAGGGCTTTGTTAAAAGCGGATACAAAAATTCCGACATCCAACTGGTTCTGTCTCCGGAAATGAAGAAGAAACTGGGAAGCTCCATAACTGCCAGAATCAAAATGCTCATAGCTGGTGGCAAAACCACAGTTGATTTCGACGATGATATCCGTTTTGGTTTCAAAGCTGGTCCCAAGGAAAAAGGTTTTGTCTTCGATCTTACTGACAAGGGATTTCGTGAGATTTTAGTAAAATTCATCTCTCCCAAATTCAGGGAACTTTTTTACACAGAAGCAACAAAAGAAGAAAAAAAAGAAAATTCCGGTGAAGGTAAAGATTCCTGACCTTTTTTTCTGTCAGATCCGAACAATTCACTCATAACCTTTCAAGGAGTTTTTTTTGAAATACTACAGATTGATGACATCTCTGCCACCTGTAAAAGGAGATCTCAAATCAACTTCAATTCCGTCTTTATCAAAAATTACCCATCAGATATTTTCTGAAGTTGGGGGACGCGATAAAGATCTGGTCAGCAGTATCCTCTGGTTTGTAGATACTGCCAATGCCGAGGCAATTTTATTTGAGAAAGATTTTTTCAGGAAATCTGGAACCTTATCAAGGGAAGATTTTGAAAACAAGTTGGATCTCCCTCCTTTTCTCGATAATATTTTCAGAATGGAACAGGGTGTGGTTCAAAAGGAAATACTGCTTAAAAAGCTTTGGGAATCTTATTTCAATGCACTTATCGAAATTTCCAGAAAATACAATTCCAAATTTCTCCAGGGGTACACTGAAATGGAAATTGGTCTGCGCAATGCTGTTGCTGCAGCCAGAGCTAAGAAACTTGGTATCGAAGAAGGTAAAATACAAATTTTTAATGGTAAAAACAGTTTTCAGTATGGTTCTCTGGTATTGAGAGCATCTGAAGCTAAAGATCCGCAAGAAAGAGAACTTGTCATAGACAAAGCTCGACTTGCTTATTATTTGGAACTTGAAGGCATAGATCCTTTTTCCATAGACGCCGTGCTGGCATATCTTGCCAAAGCCATGGTGATTGATTCATGGAAAACAGAAAAAGATGCCGATATAGAAAAAATGTTGGAGGTGTTCGCTTGATCGATTCTTCTTCCACAACAGGTCACGTGGTCGGAATTAATGGTAATATGGTTACCGTACAGATAGACGAGGGCAGTGTTGTTCAAAACGAGGTTGCTTTTGTTCTGGTTGGTGAAATGAATCTTAAATCCGAAGTTATTAAAGTCCTGGGTCAACAATGTTATATGCAGGTTTTTGAAGATACAACCGGAATTACTGTTGGCATGAAGGTCAATTTTACCGGGGAAATGCTTGCTGTAGGTGTAGCCCCAGGAATTCTCGGTGAAATCTATGATGGTTTGCAGAATCCTCTGGAATTGCTGGACAATAAAGACGGCTTTTTTCTTCAGAGAGGGCAGTACCAAGAACCGGTAAACCATGAAAAAACATGGGAATTCACCCCTTTGGTAAAAGAAGGCGATAAAATCAGAGCCGGTCAATGGCTGGGTGAAGTTCCTGAACACCATCTCAGTCATAAAATTCTGGCTCCTTTGGGCATGCTTGGTGTTGCCAAAGTAAAAAAGATTTCCTCCAAAGGTGAATACACAGTTAAAGATGTTATTGCCGAGCTTGAATTGGAAGGCAAAATCATCAAAGTGACAATGCTGCAGGAGTGGCCGGTCAAAAAAGCCATCAAAGCCTACAAGGAAAGAATTTTTCCCGAAGAGCTTCTTACCACCAAACAGCGTTTGATTGACACAATGTTTCCTGTCAGCAGGGGCGGTACTGCTTGTATTCCTGGTCCTTTTGGAGCCGGCAAGACAGTATTGCAGCATCTTCTCTCCAAATTTTCCAACGCCGATGTAGTTATTGTAGTTGCCTGCGGCGAGCGTGCCGGTGAAGTTGTTGAACTCATCAACGAGTTCCCCGAGATGGAAGATCCTCAAACAGGCGGTTCCTTGATGGATAGAACCATTATCATCTGTAATACATCTTCCATGCCTGTTGCTGCACGTGAAGCATCGGTATATACCGGAATTACTCTGGCAGAGTACTATCGCCAGATGGGACTTGACGTTCTGGTACTGGCTGATTCCACTTCCAGATGGGCTCAGGCCATGCGCGAAATGTCAGGTCGTCTCGAAGAAATTCCCGGTGAAGAAGCTTTCCCCGCTTATCTGGAAAGTCGTATTGCCGGTCTTTATGAAAGAGCCGGTCTGGTCAAATTACACAACAATGAAAAGGGAGCTGTTACTTTAATCGGTACAGTTTCACCTGCGGGAGGCAACTTTGAAGAACCTGTTACTCAGGCTACCCTCAAGGTTGTGGGAGCTTTTCTTGGTCTAAGCAGGAAGCGTTCCGATGAACGCAAGTATCCGGCTATCGACCCCCTTGATTCCTACTCCCTTTACATCGATCAAATGGCAGACAGTCTCAATGAACAAATGGATCCTGACTGGACCAAAATGGTCAAAAAAACCAAAGAACTGTTAAGTACTGGAGCGGAAGTAGGCAAGATGATGACAGTTGTCGGAGAAGAGGGCGTCAATGTTGACGATCTCACAAAATATCTCAAATCCGAACTGGTGGATTTTACCTATCTGCAACAAAATGCTTTTGACGATGTCGATTGTGCGGCTGATCTCAGCAGACAGGCCAAAGATTTCAAATTGTTGTACAAAGTTTTAAGTACTCCCTTTGATTTTGATGATAAAAAAGAAGCCCGCAAATTTTTTACCGATCTGCAGGATAAGTTTTACCAGAAAAATTATGTGGAAACAGACAATGACAAATACAGTGAATTAACTGGTGAAATAGAAGAGATAATTGTTTCCGGAGGAGGAAAGATTGTTTAAAGAATATACCAGAATAAAAAATATTATTGGTGATATTATTGAATTGGAAGCCGATGGAGTTTCCTATCGCGAGTTGGCATCCATAACCAATACCAATGGGGAAGTTTCACTGGCTCAGGTTATCAGAATTGAAGGAAGCAAGGTTTCTCTCCAGGTTTTTTCCGGAGCAAAGGGACTTTCCAATATAGCCAAAGTCAGATTCTTGGGTCATCCCATGCGGGTTGGTTATTCGGAGAATCTTTTGGGGCGCATTTTTACAGGCAGTGGAGTTCCAATGGACGGAAAACCCGAAATAGAAAACGCCGAAGATATTAATATCGGTGGTCCTTCGGTCAATCCCGTCAAAAGGGTAGTTCCACACAACTTTATTGAAACTCGCATACCCATGATTGATATCTTCAATCCCTTGGTAGAAAGTCAGAAGCTCCCTATTTTTTCAACTCCGGGAGAGCCCTACAACGAACTTTTGTCCAGAATTGCCCTGCAGGCAGATGCTGATGTGGTAATTTTAGGTGGAATCGGGCTTAAATTTGACGAATTCATCGGTTTCAGAAGAAAATTCGAAGAAGGCGGCATTATGGACAGAACAGTCATGTTTATCCATACCGCTGCAGATCCAGTGGTTGAAAGGTTGCTTGTACCTGATATGGCACTAGCGGTAGCCGAAAAGTTCGGGATTGAAGGCAAGAGAGTTCTGGTATTACTTAGCGATCTCACTGCTTTTGCCGATGCTCTCAAAGAAATTAGTGTTGCCATGGAACAGGTTCCTTCCAATCTTGGTTATCCCGGTTCTCTCTATAGTGATCTGGCTTCTCGATATGAGAAGGCAGTTGATTTTGATGGAGCAGGTTCCATTACTATCTTGGCGGTTACTACAATGCCAGGTGGAGATGTTACTCATCCAGTTCCCGACAACACCGGTTATATTACCGAGGGACAGTATTATTTGAATAATGGAGTTATCAACCCCTTCGGGTCCCTCAGCCGTTTGAAACAACTTGTTATCGGCAAGGTAACAAGGAAAGACCACGGTGCTGTTATGAATTCCATGATCAGGCTTTACGCCAAAGCTCTGGAATCCAAAAAGAAAATATCCATGGGATTTGAGAAAACTGAAGAAGATGAAAAATTTCTCAAATATGCTGATCTTTTCCAGGAAAGATTCATGGACCTCAGTGTAGATGTCAGTTTGAATGATGCTCTGGATATGGGATGGAAAACCATGGCGGAATGTTTTAGTGCCAAAGAAGTTGGAATTAAAAAGGAGATCCTTGATAAACATTGGCCGGAGAAATAATTAGATGAGTGAAAAAGTCAAACTCAATAAAAACTCATTAAGGGAACAAACCCAATCCCTCAAGCTTTTTCAGGAGTTTCTTCCCACCCTTGAGCTCAGAAAGCAGCAATTGCAGATCGAGGTCAGGGATGTGAAAAAAGAAATTCAACAAGCTCGCAGAGAAAAAGAAAGACTCCTGGAAGATGTTTCCAGTTGGAAGGGTAAAATAGCTGCCTTCTCCAGTGAAATCAAAGATCTGATTTCCATCGACGAAGTGAAAACCAGCACGGTAAATATTGCCGGAGTCAAGGTTCCCCAATTTGATGAGATTAAATTCCAGGAAAAACCCTGGTCTCTAATTGCTACTCCTTGGATTTTTGATGCAGCTGTTGATTTTATCAAAAAGGCTTTGTCAGTTATTGAAAAAGTCAAAATCATACAGAAAAAACAAGAACTTTTGCAAAAAGAGCTTACCAAAACCACCCAGCGAATTAATTTGTACGAAAAAGTGCTGATCCCCCAAGCTAAAGAAAATATAAAGAAAATCAAGGTTTATCTTGGTGATCAGCAGACTGCTGCAGTTTGCAGAGCAAAAATCGCCAAAAACAAGATTGAAGCCAAAGCAAAAAAAGCTGCTGGTTGATTAGGAGGTAAAATGGCCCTTGTAACAATGAAAAAAGTTTATATCGTCGGTCCTGATCATTCCAGGGAAATGGCGGTTGACAAACTTCAGGAACTGGGGGTACTTCATGTCAAGGAGTTGGCGGAAAATCCGGTTGATCCTCCTGGAGAACTTGCTGCAGAAGTTTCAAAAGTTGAAAGAATCTTAAAAAAAATCAAACTGGCGATTAAAAAGTCAGATCAGGATATCAAACAGATACACAAAGGAAAAGGCGAGGAGCTTGTTGAAAAATATGAGACCATAGTCAATCTCAAAAACTCTCTGGAGCAAGAAATTACAGGCCTGGAAAAAGAAGAAAAACAACTGCTGCGCTGGGGTGATTTTGAAAGAAAAGATATTGAACTTCTGGCCAAAAAGGGCGTTAATATAAGGTTTTACCATGCCTCTTCCAAAGAAATTAAAGACAAAGGCAAACATGTCCTGGAAGTTGCCTTCTGGTAT
>JAQICJ010000215.1 GCA_027858615.1 Deltaproteobacteria bacterium | reverse complement strand
TCTATATTCCCACTGTGCTCGAAGATCTTTATAAAAAATATGGCTCCGATTTTGTCGCTAAATTTTTTGAAGTAAATCTCAAATATGAATTTGAGCAGTCCGAAACAAAAATAGAAACTGTGATTCCCCTTAAAAACGAAAAAATTTATCTCTGCGAAGATAGCAAAGATGATGTTTATTATGTTTCTGAAAATGATGACAAATTAATCATTAATAATATGATGCTCCCCTGCGATTGTATGATCCTAGATGAAGAACTCAAAGGTAAATGCATAATGTGCAAAGGCGAAACTACTGTCGACGATCTTGAGTGTCCAATGTGCCAAGGAAGTGGAATCTGTTACATGTGTGATGGTGAAGGTAAATACTCACTGAAAAATTTTCTCCATCAAAACCTGGTTCCATTTGATATTCCTGTAGAACCAATTCCTTCAAGAAAAGAGCTGGAAAAAGAACTGACTGATCTTAATGTTCCAGATAAAGTACATAACAATCTTATTGATTACATTCTGGAAAGAGATCAGATTGCTCACGACGAATATGTAAAATGGAATAAATTTTATCAGAAATTTTTTGATACCAAACAACTTCCTTATCCTGCCAACCTGTTTCCGATCTATATTCCCACTGTGCTCGAAGATCTTTATAATGATGATGAAGTTTATATCTCCCGCCTTTTGGTAAATGACCACCCCAGAGTACTTGCTTTTAAAGAAAACGATAATATCAAACTGGAATTAATCAAAATCAAAGACATGTGTGAGATGTTTGATGAAAGTCCTGAAATTCACCAGAATTATACCCAATGCCCCTGCGCTGAAGAAACAACTGACGGTAAGCCGCTTCCAGATTGTGAATTTTGTTTCGGAACCGGGATTCTTATCTGTTCTTTATGCTTGGGAACAGGTTGGACGACTGTCGCACCGGATCCCGTTGCTCCCGAACACATTGACAACCCTGAAAGATATAAACAAGGGGTTGAAGAATTTATTGAAATATTCACCGAAGACAAATAACTATTTGATATAAAACAAAAAAACAAAAGGGGAACTCCCAACCGGGTTGGTAAGAAAAGTGCAACCCGGTTGGGTATTTCTACGGGGGAAAAGTGCAACCCGGTTGGGGGGTATTCAGGTGAGGATCGAGGTTATATATGAACTGAAGCAGTTGAGGGCATAGTGGTTGAGAACTTTTTGGGTTTTTTGGTTTTGTTGCAAACTGATTCCGGCCTGGGAATTATTATCGAAGGGGGGTTTGAGATTGTTGACTCCCATAGCCTTAACATTCATTTTTACCAAGCCGGGATAAAAATAGAGAGAAAACTCCAATTTGCCCTTGAGAAAACCCACCACTCTTTTTTGAGGTTCAAATACAAGATCAAATTGTCGGTATTCACCCTGAGGACCATCTTTTTCCCTGATTTTTGAAAGTTGAATAAATAAAAATCTGGGAGATGACATAGCCAGAATTTTTTCAAGTTCACGGTGAACGTTTTTGCTGGTTAAATCTGCTTGCTGCATGATTTGAAGCTTAAAATCACCCTCTTCTCCAGCCAGAAAAGCAAGTTTCTTATCTGTTTTTAATACCTGATCAACCAAATCTTCAGCATTATCGGGAGCAAGTTCAATATAAACTTCGGCCAGATAAGTAAACAGATCCTTTTCGTAATCCTTGGCAATATTATCTTCGACCCGGCGCAGAGAATTCTGTAGATTGCGCAGTGGAGCTTCAAGGGTTGAGGGTTTGTTCGGTTTTTTGCTGGTTGCTTTGAGTCTTTCTTTTTTTTTCATTCCCGCCAGCGAAATTACCGGTCCATCTTTGGCAGGATCTATTTTGAATAATCCAGAATCATATTTTTTTCTTTTTTTATTATCTTCAGGTTTTGGCAGAAGGCCCGAATTAAAACCGGATGTCTTCTTGTCACTTTTTTTATCTTCATTATCAAGATCTTCTATTTCCTCAACCATATCATCACCTACCTCCTGAATTTCTTCATCAATTTCAGGTTCGAGGGTGACCATTTCTTCGGGATCCAACTCTTCATAATTTGCTATGGTATCGGCAGCAGTGAATTGTTTGAATTCTTTGGTTTCCATCATATTATCAAAGGTAGAATAAAGCTGCCCCATTTCTTCAATAAGCATGGAGATATATTCTTCAGGGGAAAGGGAAGCTTCACCATTGATTGATTCAGACAGAGATTTTTTAAGGGAAAGAATAGAAAAAAGTTTTTCCGAGAAGAAAGTTGAATCTTCCAATTGGGCAGTTTTTTTTCTGATTGTTTCAATCAAATTGTCATTGAAATTTGTTTCAAATTCATTTTCAAAATCCTGCCATAATTTGGTAATCAGAAAATCAAGATAATTGTCGCGCATTAACAGATCTGATAGTTTTGTCTGCCACTTTTTGAGAAACATGGTTGATTTTGCAAACCAGTCTTTGATTGAAATATCCTGCATGAATAAATCCTTAGCTCCGGGATTTGTCCGGTTTAATGTTTTTTTTTATTAATAAACCACCAGATTTTATCCAGTCACGAACAAAAATAAAAGATGGAACAAAAAGAAGAGAAGCTGCCAGAGTGGAAAAAATTCCAATTGTGGCCAACCGACCTATTGAAGAAAGACCTCCATGATCAGCCGCCATCATTCCTGAAAAACCTGCCATAGTTGTCAGTGAAGCAATTATAACAGCCATGCCAGTTCTGAACAAGGCTCTGCGTCTACATACTCCTTTTTCATTCAAGCCGTGATAAAGATGAACAGAGCCATCTATTCCAGCTCCTACGATGGTTGATAAAACCACCATATTGTACAAACCAAGTCGCTGTCCTAAAATAGGCAGAAGGGAAGCGGTCCAGATTAAACCAATAACCAGGGGAAGAAAAACAAAGAGACTGGAAATAAAAGAACGAAAATCAAAAAGAAGAAGAATAAACACAAAAAGAAGAGCCGCTCCAAAAATTTTAATTCCCTCATCCTTAACAATTCTAATTATATCTACCATAATAAAAGATGAACTTGCAGCTCTGACCTTCCCTGCTCCATCGGAGACAAAATCAAGTCTGTTCAAATCAAAATTAGCATATTTTTCCTTGAACAAAGCTGCTTCGTGGGCATTTTTTGTATCTCGAGCAGGATAGATATAAAGAAATCTTCCCATTATTCCATTTTTTTCGCGGAAGCGACGACGGAGCCATTCAGGTAAATTCCCGGCAGAAATTCTGGATTGGGGCATATATTCAAAAAAATCATCAAGTCGTTTTTTTAAATCTTTGTCCGCCCAGGATTTGGATTTGGTAATCCGGCGACGCAATCTGGATATGATCTCCAGTTTTTTGTTTTGCTTTTCCGGAATAAAGGAGGAAAGAGCCAGATAATCTCTGATTTCTGGATTGGGAAGGGGGGAATTAACCAGACTTTCCAGATAGTGAGCAAAAAAAGTACAGTCCTTTTGGTTATCACACAATACAACTGTAGGAGAAGCATTATCTCCCATAGCTTTACCATATTTGATCTTTGTGGAAGAATTTCCCGTGAGCCTCCGAAAATTTGATTCAAATTGCAAATTTGGCAAACCTGTTATTCCTACTGCTATTGTAAATATTATTCCAAAACAAAGTAAAACAAGAGAAATTGTTGGAATCTTGTACCTGTTAACCTTATTAGTTGACAAAGGTAAGAACTTTTTTGCTTTCATGGGAAATAATTTTTCAAGCAAAATTGTCGCCACAGGGAAAAAGAATAAAAAGATAAAAAGGGTAATTATCAACCCGGTTCCTGCAATCAGACCAAATTCCCAGAAACCTCGAAAAGAGGAGAAAAAAAGCAGATATAAGGCTCCCGCTGTTGTAAGACCTGCTGTAATCAAGGCTCTGCCTGTATTCAGCATTGTGCTTAAAAGAGCCTCTTTCTGACCTCTGCCGTTGCCTCGTTCTTCCATGTAGCGGGCACTTAAATGAACCCCAAAATCTATTCCCATCCCCAAGAGAATTCCACCTATAAACACTGTAATTATATTGAGCTTTTCCAATTGAAAAGCACGTACAAGTCCTAAGGTGATAACAATCCCAGAAATAAGAGGAATAAAAATAATAGGAATTGGTCTGAAAGATCTGAAGAAAATAAGAATCAAAAAAATTATCAGCAAAAAAGAAACCAGAAAAGATGAAACAACATCGCTGATTATGGAATCATATTCTTTGACACGGTTACGATAACTGCCTCCAACTTCAATTTTAAGATCTTTATCAGGAAACTTTTGTTTGACGCGAGCAATAATTTTACGGGATTTTTCAACCAGTTTACGGGCAAAGGACATGTTAGTCGCCATTGATTTGGGACGTCCCATTACTGCCAGGATTTTTCCATCGGGAGAAGAAATATATTCTTTCAACTCCTCAGGTTTATTTCCTTCCTTTTTAATTGAATCAGGAATATTGGTATTGTTTTTTCCCGATTTGATCATCTCTTTAAGCTTTTTTTCCTCAGGATTTTTACCCTCGGGAAGCACCAACAATCCCATGGATTTTTGCTTTTCCATACCAAGGACTTTTTTGAGTTGTTCATCGATTTTATGAAGTTTTTCAGGAGAAAAATACAACAATCCGTTTTTTTTGAAAAAATCCAGTTCCAATTTGGCTGTAACTTCGTTGAGTTCATCCATTTCTTTGGACATGATCCGAACTACTTCGTCGGCTACTTTTTTATTGAGAAGTGGATGGGGAGAAGTAATGGCTATAATCAAAAAATCGGTGCTGCCAATTCTATTTGAAGCTTCCTTTGCCGTTAAAACAGAAGGTGTCTCATCGGGAAGCAGGCGAGAAAGTGAGGTTGACAACCCCAACCGGGTTGCTCCAAAAGCTCCGAGTAAACTGATAAGGATGAAAATAATCAGAAATCTGCCCGGGTATTTATAAATTTTCTCAAGAAATCTCTGAACAACTTTTGTAAACATTATTTATTCCCATTCTATGGTTCCAGGTGGTTTGGTAGTAAGATCAATGGCAACAAGTTGAATCTGGGATAATTGCTGCAACTCCTGTAATACTCCTGAATAAAATTCGAGAGGAAGTACAGGCACAGTTACTGTCATTCCCCTGGAAGTTTTTACGGGACGCAAAATTACTACTTCCGAAACCTTTCCGTTGACAACAGCAGGCAACATCACCACTGGAAATTGCCAAACATGATCGTAAAGATCAAGCTCCACAAGATATTTGTTTACCAGATAATCTACTTCCCGCAGCAACTCCACTCGCTTGGGAGACATGACTTTACAGGCGGGGGCAAATGATTCCACCTTGAATCCTGGACTCCAAACAACCCGGTTAATATCAGACATTTGATTAATAAGTCCGGGAACTGCTGCCAGAAGTTTACATTGATTGTCAGGATGAAAATCTTCTCCACCCTGGATCAAAAGGGGTAATTCATAGCTTCTCATATCAGCCTTTACTCCAACTGAAGCAATTGGCAATACCATCCCGGAAAAACCATCGGGAAGTCTGGAATTGTCAACAACAACCTCGTTGGTGTACTGAGGTGGATATTTTCCGTTATTGGCCAGCAGTCGCACTGCCAGACCAGGTCCGGGGAAAGGATGTCTGTTGACAAGCCGGGAAGGAACTCCCAACTCCAGACCGAGCTGTCTCACTTCTTTTTTATAAAGATCTCCAAGTGGTTCAATGACTTTTCCCTGTCTAACCATTTCAGCCATGATTTCAACCTGGTTGTGATGGGTTTTAATCACTCTGGCTTTATTACTTCCACCGCTTTCTATGCGATCTGGGTAAATAGTTCCCTGAGCCATCAACCCATCCTCAAGATTGAGCTTGGCAAATTCTTCAGTGAGAATATCCACAAACAATTCTCCAATTATTTTTCTTTTTGCCTCCGGTTCATAAACATTGGCCAGGGCTTCAAAAAAGCGTTGAGATGCATCAACCAGTTTAAAATCAACATCTTTAAAAAAAGAAGCTACTTCCCGACTCTCATTTTTTCGCATGAAACCTGTATCTACATGAAGAAGATGAACTTTTTCGGAACTGAGAGCCTGCTTCAGCAATTCTCCGAGCACAGTGGAATCCACTCCACCGGAGGCCAGCAGGAAAACATCTTTATCACCAACTTGATCCTGAATCTTTTCAATCAGAGTTTGAGCAAAAATTTTTGATTGCCACCGGGGATCGACTTTACAGATATCAACGGCAAAATTTTTGAGCATCAAATCTCCATATTCAGAGTCATCAACCTCTGGATGAAATTGAAATCCATAGCGTTTCAAAGAAGAACAACCTATAGCTGCATTGTGATGGATATTTCCTTTCTGGTTACTTGAAATCCCGATTTCTTCAAAACCGGGAGGAAGGGTCTCTACTGTATCCCCATGGCTCATAAATACTGTTGATTGCTTGGGAATTCCCGGAAATATATCTGTTTCTTTAATAATTTCCAAGGTAGCAGGTCCAAATTCTGGTTTGCCGCGAATAACTTTCCCTCCGTAGAACTTGGCGATTTCCTGATGACCAAAACAGAATCCCAGAACAGGCTGGGGCAATTCCAGAATTTCAGTCAGAACTCCACCATCTTCATCATGAGCGCTGAGATTAGGACTGCCGGAAACAATTACCCCTTTGTAACGGGATATCTGTTCAATATCATCTGCATCGAAAATTTCGGCATAACAACCGAGATCCCTGAGCCGCACTGCAATAAGGTGAGCATATTGTCCACCAAGATCTATAACAGCAATTCCATTGATCATATTAAAACTTTCCTTTCACCTCAGATGGGAGAATGCCCATCTTGCAGATGGGAACCGGGTCAATCTGTAAAGTGCATTCAGTGTATGGATATTTGTCTTAAAATCCAGAAAATTGACGATAAAATCCAGAAAATTGTCAAATCTGAATTTATCGGTTATTTTGAAGCAAATGAAATATTCAAACACTAAATTTCCTTTTAAATTTATTGATATCCTCAACTTTTTAACCCTGAGCCTTTTTTTGTATTTTCTGATTGCAGCTTTGCCGAGCAAAGCAAATGAATTGGAAAATATCTATTCTAAAAAGTTCAATATTGACTCCAAGGGAGAACCGGTAGTAAAGATAGGCATCTATAAAGGATTGAAATTTCTACACATTTTTGCCGATAATGGAGTAATCATCTATCCAGGCAATAAAACCAAACTGGAAATAAAGGGATTGAATAACCTTAAGATAAAATTGATCAAAGGAAAAAAGGCAGATCTTTCCTATTGGATATCTTTGCAGGAAATTCCTTCAAAAAGCATAAAACTGATCAACAAAAAAAAGAAAACTCTGGATAAATACAGGATCAAATTAAAAGAACAGGGTTTTTTGATCTCTCTGGGAGGAAAGATTCTCGATACCAGAAAAACTTTGTTTTCAGTAGGGCCTTTTCCCAATTATAAAAGTGCCAAAGCCAAACTTGAAGGCTATGCCAAAATTTATCCACGTGCTTACATACATTCCGAAATTATCAATTTTCCCCGTGGCAACATCAGTGTTTCCAACAATCGCAAAATATCTCTCAATTGAACTGGCATCTACAAATTCAAGGCTCGAAAAAATAAGGCCATCAAATTGAAAATCAATGGAAAAACAAAATCATACCCCGGAAACATATATACTGTTATTGGCAAGAACGGCAAAATTACGGTAGTCAATGAAATGCCCATCGAAACCTATCTTGCCGGAATTTTACCATCGGAACTCTTTCCTTCGGCTCCAATGGAAGCATTGAAGGCCCAGGCCGTGGCAGCTCGGGGTCAGGTACTTTCCAAAATGGGTTCCCGACATATGGCAAATCCCTTCCATCTCTGTTCTGAAATCCACTGTCAAGTCTACCGCGGATTGGATAAAGTTTACAAACGCACAACCAAGGCGGTAAAAAAAACCAGAGGACAGGTTCTTTTCGACAAAAAGGGCCTGCCTGCAGATACTGTTTATCACTCTTCCAGCGGAGGCCACGGGGAAAACAATGAATTGGTCTGGGGAGGTCAACCCCGTTCCTATTTGCGGGGTCGAACCGACGGTGGTTCTTTCACCAAAATAACCAGTAAAAATATCAATTCCTTTCTTTCCAACAAAACCTTCAGTTATTGTAAACAAGGAAATAAATATTTTCGCTGGGAAAAAACCTTCAAACGCAATCAAATTTCACGCTTGTTAAAAAAATACGGGCTTAAGGGTTATCTTGAAAAAATCAGAATAAACAAGCGAGGAGTTTCAGGCAGAGCTGTTGCAATCAAATTTTCTTCACGCAGAAATTCCATAATTATCAAAGGAGAGTTGAAAATTCGCAGAGCTCTGGCTAACCTCTATTCATCTCTGTTTACAGTCGAAAAAAACAAAACCGGTTTTACTTTCCGAGGAGGTGGTTTTGGTCATGGAGTTGGCATGAGTCAATGGGGAGCAATTAATCGTGCCAAAAAAGGTCAATCTTTCAAAAAGATTCTCTATCACTATTATTACAAAACCAAACTGAAAAAATTGTATTAAAATATGGCTGAATTTATCAAAAATCGCTTTCATCTGCTGCTGAATTTTTCCCTGGTTTTTCCCTTGCTTCTGCTTGGAGCTCTTTATGGGGAAGATGCTTTAATCTTCAGTCATTTGGGAAATTTTACCTTCATGTTGACTATTCCTCTCCTGACTCTTTACAGTTTAAGCTTTACCCTCTTTCTCTCCCAAAAAAATCCTGAATTGAGAAAGAAAAAAGTATTCTGGTATATTCTTTCCCTGGCTTTTTTTGGCCAATTGATTCTGGGAATATTTTTCTCCTCACAATTTCTCAAAACAGGTAAAATGTTTATTCCCTATCCGGCTTTGCAGATCATCAGACCCTTCCTCTACAATATTGGTTATATCTATTTGTTTATTTTCACTATTTCCGTCATCATAACCGGACCTGTCTGGTGTAGCCATATTTGCCCCCTTGGAATCTGGGATTATCAACTTGGAAACAACAAAAAGAAAGGTAATTCAGTTCAATCAATATTTTTGGTTGGCAGAATAATGATCTTTCTAACTTTTATAATTCTGCTGCAGTTGTATTTGTTGGATGTGCTCAGCCTCAAAGCAAGTGTGATCATAAGTTTTGCTCTTGCCTGGTTACTTGTAGTAACAGGAGGAATTTTAAGTAGAAAGACCGGATATGCTGTACATTGCAGCAGCTTTTGTCCAGTGGGATTCATAGCAACCCAAGCCTCTCGTTTTTCCCTTTTCAGGATAAAAAAGAGAAAAGGTGCAAAAACCACCGACAAATTGAGATTATGTCGTTACGGAGCCTTAGACAACAACAATAAAAACACAACGAAACCCGGTTTGCAATGTACCTGCTGCCTTGACTGTGTTGATGAAGATCAACAATATAGAGTTACCTTTTTAAAACATCAGGGAATCTTTGTTTTTAGAGTTTTTTGTGCCCTGATTGCAGCATTTCATACCTTTTTTCTGGCTTTTGTCAGGATTTAACTGCACTTTCTACAATTTTTCCTAATTGTTCTATGGTATTCTCCAAAGGAGAAAAAGAATCTCCCTGAATTAAAAATTGTTCTATCTGCTCACGCACTTGTAAAGCCTGATCTATTGTTGGATCATTGCCTTTTTCATAAGCACCAGCTTTAATCAGGGCATTATTTTGTTCAAGGGCTCCAATTAGAGAACGGATTTTGCGGGCTCTGTTCTGATGTTCTTTATCGGTAATAGAAGTCATCAACCTGGAAATTGACTGGGAAATACTGATAGCCGGATAGTGTCCCAGTACAGCCAATTCCCGGGATAATACCATGTGGCCGTCCACAATTCCCCGTACTTCGTCGGCTATAGGTTCTTCCATATCACCACCTTCCACAAGCACCGTATAAATTGCAGTAATAGAACCTTTTTCACTGGTTCCTGTTCTTTCCAGAAGTGCCGGCAATTTGGCAAAAATTGAAGGGGGATAACCTCGTCGAGCGGGAGGTTCTCCCAGAGATAGAGCTGTTTCTCTAGTGGCACGGGCAAAACGGGTTAGAGAATCCACCAGCAACAGAACATTAAGTCCCTGATCTCTAAAATACTCTGCAATAGTTGTTGCTGTGCGTGGTGCATGAGATCTGACCAGGGATGATTTATCGCTGGTTGCAGCAACAATTACTGATTTTTTCAATCCTTTATCACCAAGAGAATTAGTTATAAACTCCCTTACTTCCCGCCCCCTTTCTCCAACCAGACAAACAACATTGACATCAGCTGTACTGCGACGGGCAAGAATTCCCATCAGAAAGGATTTTCCAACTCCACTTCCCGCAAACAGACCTGCCCGTTGTCCAAGACCCAGAGTCAAAAAACCATCAACAGCTCTGATCCCGGTAATTAAAGGCTTTTGGATTAGTGGCCTTTTCAAAGGATGAGGAGCCTGTTTGTAAATTGAACACAGTTGCTCGTGTTTTATCGGAGCTTCTCCATCAATGGGTCTGCCCAGCCCATCTAGAATTCTTCCTTTCAAGCCCATCCCAACTGGAATTTTTATTGCCCCTCCTTCACTTTTCACCTTCCAGTTTGAATTGATCCCCTCCATTCGATCCAGGGGAGCCAGCAAAACCTCATCATCTTCAAACCCGACAACTTCAGATCTGATCTTTTTGGTGGCAGAACTGATAGTTACCAGATCACCTATACCACAACCGGGTAAAACGGCTTTGACCAATATTCCTTTGACTTCTTTAATTGTTCCTTCAATAAAACCAGGATCGAACTGCTCAACTTTATCCAGTGAATTATTTAAAAAACTCTTAATTTTATCCAAATTTCAATTTCCTTTTTTCAGATGTTCGAAAAATGATTTCTGAAAAGTTTTAAATCTTCCATCAATAGTCAAATTACCTGATTCAAGCATCAACTCCCCCGGTGCCAGATCTGATCTTTCACTTTTTTGAAAACTAATTTCCGGATAACTATCTTTTAAATCAGTTGTAAACTCTTCTATATATTTAGAATCATCAAGATTGTAATAAAAAACAATTTTTTGACTTAATTTAATTTTTACAATAAACCCGGCTGCTATATCTTTGATTTTTTCAGGTTTTGATTCAAGTTCGTTCTGCAGAATCTTTCTGCAAAAACCAGAAGCAAGTTGAGGAAGTTGTTGCAAAAGTTCTTCTTTCAAAGCTGCAGTTTCAGCATCGATTTTTTCAAGTTTACTCCTGAACTTAGCCAGAACTTCATCTATTCCCCTTTTAAGCCCCAGGCGATAACCATCTTTTTCTGCCTGCATCTGGATCACCTTGACTTTTTTTAATTCTTCCAATTGTTTTTCTTTAAGCTTTTCAGTTTCTTCTATCAATTTGTAAGAGGAAGCTGGCACACGCAAAGGCCAGGCTCTTATCTCCACCTGGTTAATTTTTTTCATTCTTTTTTCCTTACCATAGTTTTCTAACCAAAATTTGCAAAATTTATTTTAATCTTTTCTTACCCACATCCAAAAAAAATTCAACCAATAAAATTGCAACCTGCCATTCCCCAACCCGGTTGCTATTCTCCAAAGAAAATTCCCCAACCCAGTTGCTAATTCTCATCACAAATTCCTCAACCCGGTTGCCCTTATCCCATCGAAAATTCCTCAACCCGGTTGCTAATTCTCAAATGGCCTAAAACAAATAAATTGTTGACAACTTTTCATAAAAACTGATATATGAGTCTAGTTCAAAGACTTTTTTGAAAGAAATGAAGGTGAAACCATGTTTAAAAATAAAAACAAATACTTAGGAATAGACGTAGGGGCTGAAACAATTAAATTTGTTGTTCTGAGTATTGAAAAAAATAAGCTAAAATGGACTGACAGTACAATTGTTGAACATTACAATAATCCAGAAAAATATTTAAAGAAGTACCTGGATAAATCTGAACTCGACAGTTTTGCTGGCGCTGCTTGTACTGGAAGAATGAGCAAACTTTTGCGTTTGAAACAAATTCCCACTCCCAAAGCAATGGTTCAAGGCTTTCATTTTATGCATCCTGATGAAATTCCCTGCACTCTAGTAAATATTGGAGCTCACGGTTTTTCGGTTCTTGAAATTCATGATTCGGACAAAACAATTTACAGACAAAACGACCGCTGCAGTCAGGGAACTGGAAATTTTCTCAGACAATTAGTACAAAGATTTGATACAACTATCGAAAAATCAGATCTCCTTGCTAGAGATATCAAAAATCCAGCACCCCTGTCAGGTAGATGTCCAGTGATTCTCAAAACCGATATGACTCATCTTGCAAATAAAGGTATTGATAGAAATAAAATATTAGCTGGTTTATTTGATGCAGTATCTGAAAATGTAGAAGTCTTAATCAAACCCGGGATATCTCCTGAAAACGTATGTCTCATTGGCGGAGTCAGCAGATCAGAACGCGTTAA
Organism: Deltaproteobacteria bacterium; assembly: GCA_027858615.1. GTDB lineage: Bacteria > Myxococcota_A > Polyangia > HGW-17 > HGW-17 > JAQICJ01. The sequence goes on along the minus strand of JAQICJ010000215.1, from coordinate 3,903 downwards.
AAAACATATTCGTTCTTTTTGTAATGAAAAAAACATGAATTTTGTGGACATTAACGATAAAAAGGATGAATTTCTTTTTTATGAAGCCATAGGAGCAGCTTTTGAAGCTTATAATTTAAATTTAACCTTACCTGTTGAATACAAATTGTCTACCGTTGAACTAATCAGTAAATCTTCAGAAAAACAATTTGAATCCATTCCCCCTCTTAAAAATTATCTTGATAAAATAATCAGAATACCCTTCTCAAAATCTGGAAAGAAAATTGAAAAATCCAAAAAAGTTATTTTTGGGTTTGATATGGGTTCTACTGGTTCAAAAGCGTTGGCTCTTGATATTGAAAATCATGAAATATTGTGGGATGGATATGTTCGCACCAGTGGAAATCCAGTAAACGCAGCCAATAAACTTTTAAGGAGGTTTTCTCAAAATAATCAATTAAATCACAAAATTGTTGCTTTCGGCACTACTGGAAGCGGACGAGAAATAGTGGGCTCAATGTTGAAAACCTGCTATGGAGATGAAAAGATTTTTATTCTCAATGAAATTGCAGCTCATGCTAAAGGTGCCCTCCACTATGACCCTGAAGTTGATACTATTTTTGAAATCGGCGGCCAAGATGCCAAATATATAAGACTGTCCGAGGGAGAAATATATGATTCAGCAATGAATGAGGCTTGTAGTGCCGGTACAGGTTCTTTTATAGAAGAACAAGGATCAAAATTTGAAAATGTTGGGGATGTTGTTGATCTTGGAAAAAAAGGAATCAATGCTTCTGAAGGAATTTCTTTAGGTCAACATTGCAGTGTATTTATGGCTGAAATTATAGATCAAGCTCTATCTTCAGGTGAAAAAAGTGAAACCGTCATTGCAGGGATCTACGATTCAATCATCAAAAATTATTTGAATAGGGTCAAAGGTTCTCGCTCAGTTGGGAATAAAATTTTTTGTCAAGGAATGCCTTTTTCATCCGATGCTTTGGCAGCAGCTGTTGTCCGACAAACAGGAAGAGAAGTTATTATCCCGCCTGATCCTGGATTAACAGGAGCACTTGGAATCTGTCTGCTGGTTGACACAAATTTAAATATCAAACAAGACGAAATCCAGGATCCAGAAGTATTTTTAGCTTCCACAATAATAAGCAAAGACACCTTTATTTGCAAATCAAATCAAGGCTGTGGAGGAAATGGTAACAAATGCAAAATTGATCGACTCAAAGTAAAAGTGTTTGGAAAAACAAAAACTTTTTTATGGGGTGGAAGTTGCTCTCTTTACGAAAAATCAAGTTCTGGAATCACCAATAAATTACAAGATAATGCTCCGGATCCATTCAGAGAAAGACAAAAATTGATGGATGAATTCATAGCTTCAGTATCCAAGAAAAACAACAACCCGGTTGTTGGCATGACTGACGAGTTTATTCTGAAAACCATGTTTCCCTTTTTTGCTACCTATATAAAGGAAATTGGTTTTGATCTTGAAATTATTCATTCAGCAGGAAAAGAATTCCTGAAACGAGGTATAGAAGAAAATAATGTACCCATGTGTGCACCTATGTCAATTTACGGAGGAGTTCTAGCCGGCTTGATCGATAAAAGACCGGATCATCTTTTCCTGCCAATGTTGAGAGATATAGAAAGAGTTGAAAAAGAACCCTATTCAACTATATGTCCATTATCTCAAGCAAGTTCAGATATTTACCATAAATCTCTGAAATTAAAAAACAAAGATGTAAAATTTCACACCCCTGTTATTGATATGGGTATTAGTAATTACCAATCTGAACTTTTTATGGAAAGTATCAACAGATTGAATAAAAGTTTTGGAATATCCAATCCTGAAGTTCAAGAAAAAGCATTTAATTCAGCTTTAAGAGCTCAAAATGAATTTGGAAAAAAATTAAAATTAATCGGACTGAATGCTATCAAATTTGCCAAAAAGAACAACCTGCCTGTTATAGTTGTTCTTGGCAGAAGTTACACTATTCATAATCAAGTTTTGAACTCCAATGTTCCTTCTTTATTAAGAGAATTGGGTACTATTTCGGTACCTGTTGAATGTTATCCTGTAACTAAAGAAGAAGCTCCTGTCTACAATGATATATATTGGGGGTATAGTCAGACTAATCTAAGAGCTGCTCATAAAATCAGAAAAACCTCAAAGCATTACAGTGTTTTTTGTAGCAATTATTCTTGTGGCCCAGACAGTTTCAATCTTCACTTTTATTCTTATATAATGGAAGGAAAACCTTTTGGAATTATTGAAACAGATGGTCACTCTGGAGATGCAGGTACCAAAACCAGATTGGAGGCATTCCTTTATTGTGTTGATTCTGATTTAAAAAATGGGGAAAAATCCAAGACTAGAAAACAACAACAATTTAAATTTATAGAATTAGATAAACCAACATTAAAAGATACAAAAAATAATGGGGATATCTTGCTTTTTCCTAAAATGGGAGAAAATGCACCAATTATTTCGGCTGTCTTGAGAGGAGATGGTTTCAAATCTGAATCTCTCCCCATGCCCGATCGAGAAGATCTTAATCTCGGAAGAAAATACAGTTCAGGAAAAGAATGTTTACCAGCTACAATAACCCTTGGCAGTTTGCTGAAAAGATTGAAAATGGCAAAACCCGAAGAAAGGTTTTCTTTCTTTATGCCTACAGCCAGTGGACCCTGTCGTTTTGGCATGTATAACAACTTCCATAAAATAGTAGTAAAAAAACTGGGATTATCAGAACAGGTAAATATAGTATCTCAACCAGACAGTGATTATTTTGCCGGCATATCAAAGAGTTTGGCTATCAAAGCTCTTTGCAGTTTTATTTTTGGTGACATTTTGTTTGATGCTCTTTTGGACAGCAGACCTGTTGAAAAAATTCCAGGTGAAGCTGACAATATTTTTAAAAAATGGCAAAATGCAGCAATAAAACATCTTGAATCCACCCCCGCTCCCAGTCTTGGTTCATCATTACTTGAAACAATGTCCAATCTTTTTGGTTTAAAGAATATTTTAGAAAATGCTTTGAGAGATTTTAAAGAAATAAAGGACGAAAGTAGAACTCCCCCAACAGTTGCAGTTGTCGGCGAAATTTATGTAAGATTGGATCCTTTTTCCAATGATTCTATTATCAAGAAATTGGAAAAAAGAGGACTGAAAACAAAACTTGCACCATTTTTTGAATGGATGGAGTACACTGATTATATAAATGAAAAAGAAATTAGAAAAGGCAGATTTCCGGAAATGGACAGTTTTATTTCCCGATCAATTTCTACCTTTATTCAAAACGCTGTTTCTACGAAATTCCATAAGATAGCTAAAAATATAATGGGATGGAAAGACAAAACCAAGCCTCATCATGCAGTTGAATCAGCTAACAAATTCATTAGACCTGATTTGGTTGGAGAAGCTATATTAACTTTAGGAGGACCCATACATGAATATAAAGAAGATTTAATCGAAGGAGTCGTAAGTGTAGGTCCTCTGGAATGTATGCCCAATAAAGTCGCCCAGGCTCAATTTTTTCATGTAAACCAGGAAATAGGTTTACCTTCTTTGACTGTCTCTCTTAATGGAGAACCGATGTCTGAAGACCAACTTGATAATTTTGTTTACGAAATAAAACGCAAACACTTTAAAAAATTCAGTATTAAGTTTCCAAGTTCTACCAGTATCAACAAAGTTGCAAAATATTAAACTATCCCGGTTGCTATTCCATCCATCACCTTTTCCCCAACTGGGTTACTCAAAATACCCACTACTTAATTCCCCAACCGAGTTGCTCTCAACTTCTGGCACTCCCCAACCGGGTTGGGGACAATCAAAGTAAAAAACAACCCGGTTGGGGATGCCATCTTCCTGGTGCTCCTGCCTGTCAAATACCCCCAATTTATCACCTTTTA
>JAQICJ010000161.1 GCA_027858615.1 Deltaproteobacteria bacterium | reverse complement strand
CCGGCCGGGACTCGAACCCGGGACCTACGGATTAAAAGTCCGTTGCTCTACCGAACTGAGCTACCAACCCAAGCGGAAACAGTTAATAATAAGATTAGAATTATTTGCAAGGAAAAAATGAAAATAATTTTTATTGAGGATAAATCCAGTTGTGTTACAAGTATTTACAGGAGGAGTCATGCACGGCTTAAAATCAATTTTCAGCATAATCCTGGCTTTCGGCACCTATATGTGTCAGCCTGATCCCGCTTCCGATTCCGGAAGCAGTTGTCAAACCAACAATGCAAACAACGAACCTGATGGAGGTTTAACCTGCGGTGAGTCCTTTGATCTTTCCAATGGTCAGGGAGGTCCCGGCGTATTTGCCGCCAAGGTTTCCCAATATGTACATGTCAATAGTGCCGGAATTGTTGAAACAGATACCATGTCAAAACTTTTCCTCAAAATTGAATATCATGTAAATGAAGATCCCATGTTTGCCCGGGTAGAAATCTGCCGCCTCGAAATTCCCGCCGTGGAAATACCCGGACAACCCAATCCCGCCAAAATGAGCTTGCGGCCATCCCTCTTTGCCAATGCTGACAAAACTGAAGTAACTCTCACCAAAGATGGTGATACAACCTGCTCCACTGTCAGTACCTCTGCTGCGCCAATTTTATTCGGGATCAGACTCCAGGACGAAATGAACGACAGAGTTCCCAAAGACGCTGATAATCTGTGTCCTGACGGAGGAGTAGAAAGATATCAATCTCCGTGCATCTACGATATGGACGAAGATGGCGAACTGGGAGTGACTCTGGATGCTCAAAATATTCCCGGCATCGAAGTTACTCAGGTTTTCATGGCTATGCGCTCTTGGACAAGCACTTCAGGGCTGGTAGCCCACTCTGATCTTATTCTCGGAGAAGCTGACTGGGGACTCGAGCAATTCGCCATCGGCTGCAAACTTATTCCAGTGGGCACTTCCGAAGAACGCTACTGTACCAATGAAGAAAAAGATGTTGTAGATAACGTCAACCCTGTTTTAGGCCCCATGGAGGACACTCCTGCCAGCTTCATGGCAGTTAGAATAGCTCCCGAAATGAGCTGCCCCGAAATCCTCGAAAACGAGCTGGAACTTTTCGGCCGTTGATCCCTCACAATTCCAATTTAATTTGACAATAGCCATAATCCATCTGTGCCCAAATTGACAGAACTGTAAAGGTGTATAATGCAAATTATCAAATCCATTAAAAAATTCCCCCAGGTTTTTTGGACAGCAAATCTATCCATGCTTTTCGAAAGAGGAGCATATTATGCCATGGCCTCCTTTCTGGTTCTCTACCTCAAAAGAATTGGCATGGGCGGCTACTGGGCAAGTACTTTGAACAGTCTCCTCTGGTTTTTTATTTATTTTCTTCCCATTATATCCGGCTCCCTGGCCGACCATTTCGGATATAAAAAAGCTCTCACCCTGGCTTTCGTACTTCTCACCACCGGATATCTGACCATTGGAACTCCCGTGTGGATGGGATTGACTTCCCTTGAGGCCGAAAATCAGGCCGCAGCCCAAATCGAAAAACGAGCTGTCAAAAATGCTCCGCCGGCTTCAGTGCAATTGCAACAAAAGAAGTCCAAATCAAAACCGGACAAAAGCCAAATAAGCAACAGAGCATCTCTGCCCCGAACCGCTTCTATACTGGTTTTTGCCATGCTGGTCTTTGCCTTTGCCGTTATCGGCATAGGAGGCAGTATCATCAAACCCTGTATTTCCGGCTCAGTACAAAAGTTTTCTCCTCCCAAACTGGCGGCTCTCGGTTTTGGAGTTTATTATCTCATTGTCAACCTGGGTTCGTTGACAGGACGAACTGTTTCTTACTTTATCAGAGTAAATACCAATCTTTCTTTTATCTTCGCGGTATCCGGAGTTCTTTCCATTATTGCCCTGCTCTCGGTAATTTTTAAATATGAAGAACCTGAAAACAATAATATTGAACATAAAAGCATGAAAGAAGTTTTCCTGAACATGTTTGCAGTATTGAAACAACTTCCCTTTGTTTTCTTTTTGCTTATCATGACGGGGTTTGCTTTCATCTATCATCAGGTGTACAACATTATTCCCCTTTACCTTGAACATTTTGTGGAAGATAATCCTCCGGTTGAATTATACACAATGGCTAACCCCATGGTAGTAGTACTTTTCCAACTGATAGTCACCAAATTATTTGGCAAAATGCGTCCTGTCCGTTCCATAGTTGTCGGTCTTTTGATCCTCTCAGGCGCAATGCTGATCAATATCATTCCCCTCTTGACTCACACTGATATCAAAACAGCTGTTATCGGCACTCTTCCACTAGGTGGTCTTTATGCCATCCTCACAGTCGCTCTTATTGCTTTCGGAGAGCTTTTCCAAGCTGCCAGGCGCTTTGAATTTATCGGTAAGTTGGCTCCCAAAGGTCAGGAAGGTCTCTACATGGGTTACGGCAGTCTGCCAATGGCTCTGGGCAGTCTAATCGGCGGCCCTGTTGGTGCTTACATCTTTTATGACATCATGGTCAAAAATGACAACCAGATTCTAGGCTGGACAATCCTGGCCGGGATCGGTCTGTTCTCGGCTTTGGCCACCTTTATCTTTGCCCTCTGGGTAGAAAAAAAATCAGTTGCTGCCTGATCCCTGCATACCTGCTTCCCTCCATTAAATCATCTGCCATAATAACTGCCCGGGGAAAACAAAAACAAAGTTGTTGACACCCTCTGTTTATGAACATCTGTTAAAAACAGATATTGAAAGAGGCCGATCAAATGGCATCTTTCCAGACAGGCTACCCATCCTGCCCTCACTGCTTCACCCATCGCCTACCAACTGGTAAATGCTGCCGAACTCGCCATCACCAAACAAAAATAAAGTTATTATCAACTATCACTATTAATACGAAAATTTCACCTCAGGGGATTTTAGTTCTTTAGTTTTAAATGAAAAAATTTAAAATCTTGACCAAATGAAATTATAAGTCAGAATTTAGGGAGAATAAACTTGATTATAAAAGGAGATTTTTATGAAAATCCAACTGAATTGGGCAATCTTGTTTTTAATTCTGGCTTTTACAGCCTGTGACAGTGACACCCAATCAAAAGAAAAATGCGGTGATGGCAAGGCTGTATTCCCGGAAAATTGTGACAAATATGATTTTAATGGGGAAACTTGTGAAACCCAAGGTTATTATGGTGGAAATATAAAATGCAATTCTGATTGCACTTTCAATTTTTCAACTTGCTCTGATTATGGACAATGTGGAGATAATATTATCCAGACAAATTTTGGTGAAAATTGCGACGGAAATCAACTGGGAGATGTTACCTGTTCCCAATTGGGTCATTATGGCGGAAATCTTTCCTGCAACAATAATTGTCAATTTGATGAATCCCAATGTCAGGGATACTGCGGTGATAATATCTTTCAGTCAAATTATGAAGAAGAATGTGACGGTCAGATTCCCGAGGGAAATTCATGTTTCAACAGTGGCTATTTTTGGGGTGAAGTCTCCTGTGATGAAAGCTGTAATTTAAATTATGATCTTTGTTATTATTCATATCAATATGGAGACAGTGAAGAAGAACACGCTACCGGGATAGCAGTGGATTCCATTGGCAACATTTATGTTACCGGGTATACCAATGGATACCTTGATGGAAATACCAACAATGACAACTCCTTCGATATCTTTCTTTCCAAATTTACTGCTACCGGTACAAAAGAATGGACAATAACAACAGGCTCATCCGAATATGACTCCCCTCTGGATATCATTACAGACCATGAAGACAACATCTATTTAGCCGGAATTACCTGGGGAGATCTTGGTGAAAATATTCAAAAAGGCTTTGGAGACGGTTTTCTAGCTCAAATAAGCAGTACGGGTTCAATAAACTGGCTGCTCACAATGGGCTCAACAAACTTCGACAGCGCAAACAGCATAATTTTAAGCCAGGATGGCAATATACTGGTTACAGGATATGCCACTGGCGAAATTAACGGACTGACTCCAGAAGGCAAACAAGATACTTTTGTAGCTAAATATTCATTGGCTGGTGAACATCTCTGGACCAGACTTTTTGGTACTGAAGAAAATGATGTAGCTGTCTCCATCCATGAGGATTCAATGGGTAATATTCTGGTTGCCGGCACAACTGACGGTACTTTCATAAACAATAACAACCTGGGGAAAAAGGATATTTTTCTGCTGAAATTAACTGAGGATGGCTCATTTGTGGAAGTCAACCAGTATGGAAGTTCAGAAAATGATAGTCCTGCCGGGATGGTTAAAGATGACGAAGATAATCTTTATCTGGCAGGAGACACAACTGGTTCCCTCGGGGATGAAAACCAACTTGGATGGGGAGACGGCTTTATCATGAAAATCAACCCGGCTGGCCTGGAAGCATGGGTTCACCATATTGGTTCCAATTTAATTGATAACGTATTTGATCTGCAAATAAATCCTTTCAGTGGCAATCTGGTGGTAACAGGTATAACTTCAGGAGAAATTGGACAATATAGCAACCAGGGAGAAAAGGATATTTTTATTGCAGTTTTCAATAATTCAGGAACAAGGCTTTATTCCAAAATGTATGGCACCTCCTTGAAAGACCGGGGAACTACTGCAATTGTGCTGGAAGACGAAAGTCTGATTATAGGGGGAGCAAGTGAAGGCAATTTTGAAAATCAATTAAATCAGGGCAACTTTGATATTCTCCTGATCAGAGAACACTTGGATCAGTTAAATAGTTCTAAATAGTTTCCATCCCCAAAAAAAAAGGTCATCGCCTGAAAACGGAATTTTATCTCATCTGCTTTGTCATAACTTCTTGAAATAGTATCAACTATGTCGGCGAAGTTATTTCGCACATCTGGGGCAAACTTCTTATTCAGTCAGAAACCTCCATTCTGGGATGAAAAATAACTAATATTAATTAATCAGGGGGCCATCTTTATGATGAAGATATCGTGACTGCCATTGCTGCTGAGAGTACTGCCGTCAAAGGTTATGGAACTCCAGAATTCGCCTGTGGTGTAGTTGTTTCCCAGCCAATCAACCCCAATGCCGCTGCCTCTGTCACTATCATTACCGCCAGCGGATTTGGCCCAAACAAGAGAACCGGCAGAATCGAATTTGGCAAAAAAAACATCCTTGCCGCCAACACTGGCCAGGTCTACACTGTTGCCGAAATAACCAAAGGTGGCGTTATTTTCAAAAAATCCGGTAAGATAAGCGTTATAATTGTTGTCCACTGCAATACCAAGACCCTTGTCTTCATCAATACCTCCAGCTGATTTTATCCAGGCCAGAGTTCCAGAATGGGTATATTTGGCGATAAAAATATCTTTATCGCCGACGCTGGTAATATTTGAACCTGAGAAAGAAGCAGTATCGGCATAATCTCCGGTGAGATAACAATTTTGATTCGCATCAATAGCAACAGATGTACCCTGATCATATCCGCTGCCTCCTGCTTTTTTTGCCCAAGAAAAAGTGCCCTCAGTATTGTATTTGGCGATAAAAATATCTGTATCTCCGGAGCTGTTCAAAGTAACACTGCCTGCATCAAATACGCAATTGTCGCTGAAATATCCCGTCAGATAAAGATTGCCATAATTATCCACAGCGATATCATATCCGGTTTCATTGCTGAGACCGCCAGCGGATTCGGCCCAGACTACACTGCCGGAAGGATCATATTTGACGATAAAAATATCATCTCCATCAGTACTGTAAACAGCTGACCCTCCAAACAATCCAACACTTTCAAATTTGCCGGTGACATAACAATTTCCGGAACCATCCGCTGCAATTCCGAATCCCCAGTCTTCCAAATAGCTGCCGCCAGCTCTTGCCCAAAGCAGATTGCCGTCAACATTATATTTGGCCACAAAAACATCTCTATCTCCTGAACTGACAAGAGTAAGGGACCCAATATCAAAAGTCCCTTCAAAATACCCTGTAATGTAAGAGTTGCCAAACTCATCCACAGCTATGGATTCACCTGAATCATTATCTGTTCCTCCGGCTGAACGGGCCCAGAGAAAATCTCCATCGGGATTGTATTTGGCTACAAAAACATCGGCAAGGCCACTACTGGAAAGGGTAGTTGAACCAAAATATGCATTGGAACTAAAACTTCCAGTAATATAACTGTTGCCACTGCTGTCAACGGCGATATCGTTGGAAAAATCAGGTAAATTGCTTCCTCCATTTACACTCCAGTAATGCAATCCCGGGGGAATAGGTTCAACGGTGAGAACACCACTTTGAGCAGGATCATAACTGCTGGAACCATCTCCATGAACTCCGCCGGTATCGCAATAAAGCCAGGTAAGCCCTCCATCCAGGGAAAAGCGATAAGCATAGTCATAAGTGGATTCAACAGCAGGAGCTAAAATCTGGCTGTATTCGTCATCATTGCCTGCATCAACATTAAAAGCCGCGTCAAACCAGACCCAGGAAGCAGTTGTCGGCTCTGTATTTTCGGGACCGTAACCAAGTTGTGATTGAATAAACGCTCCCTGTCCCGAACTTTCGGTAATTCCGGGTTCGTAAACTCTACCATAAATCGGATCCGTGGTTTCTCCCGCAGTAATTGTAATGGTGTTTGGAAATTGCAAAACACACCAGTTAACCAGACAATCGTCATTGACTGCCCCCGGAGTTCCGTAATCACCCGAAGTCAACAGCGTATACTTGGTATTGCACCAATGGCTGAAATCATCATTGAGAAAACCGGGATTTGTCGCTAGTGCTTCCGGAGTCAAATTAAGGGACTTGCCAGCAACATGGTTGAAGGAATTATCCCACAACACCGAATCAATGGTATCTCCACTCACAGTATTCGAAAGAACTATATTACCATAATCCCTTTCCAGTTGAGGCATTGTAGCCATCATAAAGTCTATATCCACTCCTCCGTTCAAAAGGAGATCTGCAGATGTTCCAACCACAAAATATGCATTGGGAAACAAAATTGCAGCCTCGGAAATTTGACTTGTTTCGGAAACGATCCCGTTATCAACCAAAAATTCCAGACTGGAAATATTCAAAGTGGCATCGGAAGTATTGTATATCTCAAAATACTGGCCTTCTCCGGGGCTGTTGGCATGTAAAGGTTCTATCATTATTTCATTGACGATCAAATCACCCACAACCGGCTCTTCTACCTGATAGCAAACTCCGGGATCCGCACTTGGTTCAAGATATCCACCATCACAAGTACATTGGGCTGCAACCGTGCCAGCATCATCCCAACAAGAAGCATGCTCCTGACAACCTCCTGCATCCACTACCGAATCACAATTATTGTCCACACCGTCGCATACTTCCAGGGCTTCAGGATGAATATTTCCATTTCCGGGATCACAATCTGTATTATCCGCTGTATAACCTGAAGGCGCACTGCATCTTTCTATACTCAGTGCCGGATCCCCGTAAGCATCATCGTCACTGTCTTCATAAAAAACACTGCAGGTATTATGACAGCCTCCTCCCGTCTGAGTGGTATCATCACAATCATCACTGCTGGCAACATGATTTGCCGGTGCAGTGCAAGCGACAGTAACCGTGGATAAATAACCGTAGCCATCTCCGTCATTATCAAGATACCAGTTTGAACAGGTACCGTGGCAGGAACTGCCGGTAGCAGCAGAATCGTCGCAGTCCGAACCCAAATCGCATCCGGTTCCGTAATTATCACCGTCTTCGTCGGTACAACTTGTGCAATCTGACCAGTGAGCCGGATCGGAAGGAGCACAATCACTGTCATTGTCTACATAGCCTGCAGATTGGGAGCAAGCTTCAACTGAAGCAGAAGGATCTCCGTAGCCATCATCGTCGGCATCAAGATACCAGATACTCTTATCCACAGCATCACTGTCAATAACTCCATCGCAATTATCATCGATTTCATTGCATACTTCCTCAGCATCAGGGTGAACTTGTTCGTTACCATCGTCGCAATCTGTATTGTCAAGCACATAACCCACAGGAGTTGCACAACTTGATAACGGATCGGCATCGGCATCTCCAAAACCATCATTGTCAGAATCGGGATAGTAGTCAGATACGGCCAGATCTTCGTCTACCAAGCCATCACAATCATTGTCAAAATCGTCACAACTGGTTTCTTCACTTTCATAATTATCTACCAGGGAATAATCAGGCTCTACCCACTGGGAAGTTTCGGGATCACAAACCTTCTGCACCCCGAAACAAACACCATCCTGCAAATCTGCCGAGGGAGCCTCGCCTTCACATTCGTTGGCATTGTTCACATTATTGGTGTTATTCAAGTTGTTAGTATTATTGACGTTGTTGGTGTTGTTAGCACTGCTGTCATCGTCGCAACCAAAACCAGCAACTGCAATAAAAAGGGAAATAGTTAACAGGATTTTTCTACACATGATTGGGCTCCTCTTTTCAACACTGAAAATTCTATGATTTCTTATAAACTGATTTTTGATTTATTTTTGTTTCACTCTCTAGATTAACTTTTTTTTAATTTATTCAAATAAAAAAAATTCTGAACTTGAATATTTTGACAAAAAATTTTTTTAATTTAACATAGCTAAACGTTAGAAAAATATATTAAAGAGAGGCAACACATGAGAATCTTAATATCCTGTTTATTATCAATTAGTTTAACCGTTTTAACTGCCTGTGGTTCTGATGGAACTGACGGTGACAGCAGCTTGTTCAACATAGTTGACGAACCTCCCGGGGAAAATTGTCAATACGGTGGAACCCGAATTGAAACCGGCATAGATCTGAACAGAGATCAGCAACTGAGTTCCGCTGAAGTTCTGAACACACAATACGTCTGCAATGGTACTGATGGCTCTGATGGTGATGCTTCTCTTTTTAACATCATGGACGAATCCCCCGGAGAAAATTGTGAATATGGCGGCAAATTAGTTGAAACGGGGATCGATCTTAACGAAAATGGTACTCTCGAAGCCGAAGAAGTACAAAATTCCGAGTACATCTGTAACGGTCTTGACGGCAATCGCTACCAGATTCTCATCAACAGTGTCAGAGAACCCTCCTGTTTCAGCAACAACGGCAAACGAATCGAAATAGGCTTTGATCTTGATGAAAATAATCAACTTGATCCCTCGGAGATCGAAAGTATCGAATATATGAACTGTCCCCTCATGATAGAACAGGAACTGGTTGTCGGAACTGGTCAGAATCATATTCTCAAAGATATTGCAATTGATCAAACCGGTGAATTTTATGTTTTTGGACATACCAGTGAAAGCATGGATGGCAATCCAAATCTTGGTTCCACCGATGTTTACATTGTTAAATATGCTGCTACCGGAACCATTGTCTGGACAAAACAGTGGGGCAGTTCCCAAGCTGATAATGCTGTAGAAATTAAAATTGACAACGATGGCAACATCTATGCAGGTGGTAATACTTCGGGAGATATTGATGGAAGTAACCAGGGATACTCCGATAATTTCATCACCAAACTAGACAGTGATGGAAATATCCTCTGGCACAAACAGTGGGGCACAACTGACACTGACACTCTTACAGGCCTGGCAACAGATCCAATTTCGGATGATCTCTATGCAAGCAGCCATACTTTATATGGTGCTTATCCCGGATACAGCAACTCAGGCGCCAGAGATGCAGTCTTAACGAAAATATCCACCTATGGTTTTTTGCAGGAAATAGCCTGGCATCTACAGTGGGGCTCTACCAGCAATGATTACTCTACTGACGTTGTTGTAGACCCCTTGCAGAATATTTATTTTATAGGCAGAACCCATGGTGTTATAGCCAATTATACCAATTACACCAACAACTCAATTGATATCTTTATCACCAAATTAGAAAGTGATTCCAGCGAGAACTGGACCAAGCAATACAGAAACACTGAAAATGTAACCAGTTACTTTCCCTATCAATCGTACAACAACAACAACAATCTTCCTGCTGAAGGCACGATTATCGAAGACGGTACCGGTTTTCATCTGTACCTTGTTGGTGAAACTGAAGGAAACTTTTCTTCTTATGCAAATAATAATTCAGGCTTTGATGCTCTCTTTTTTGAGGCTGATCAGGAGAACGGCAATGCAAATCCCATCCAGCAATGGGGTTCTTTCAGGAACGATGCCGCTAACCATATTACCGGTGTTTCCGGAAGTATTTTTATTGTGGGAACCACTAACGGAACCACTGGAGATAATATTCAAATAAAAGGCAACGATATTTTTGTGACAAAACTCGATGAAAATAATTCCATGCAATATCTTGTCCAATATGATTGCTCCAACTTTATCGGAACCACGAACGCTGTTTTCAATAACAATAAACTTTTCATAACTACCAGCACTACCAACACCCTCGAAAATAAAATCTATATTCTCTCTCCAACCGAGTGATGCTCAACTATTCCCTTTAAGGTTATCTGTAAAAACTTCCACTTGTCAGGCTAATCTCTTCTTATCTGTTCGCCTCTTGCTTTCCTGCCTTTGATCAGATCATGTACGGCGTGATTGAAATCCAAAGGAACCACAGGCTTTGCAAAAAGCAGATCATATTGTTGCAATTTGGATTTTTCAACTAGTTGGGGATAACTGGTAATCACCATTATTGGTACCTTGCTGTTTATTCTTTTGATTTCCTCGATCATCTCCAGACCCAGCTTCATAGGCATGGCATGATCGGTAACTATCAACGAAAAACTCTTGGGATCATCTTTCAATTTATTGAGAGCCGAATCTGCATTATTACAAACCACAGGACAATAACGAAAATCTGAAAGTGCTTCTGCCAGAACATCTGTGATCTCCTTTTCATCATCAACAATCAGAATCTTTTCTCTGTTTCCAATATAAAAAGTTTCATCCTGAGTTGCGGGCATGAGTTTTTCTTTTTCCCAGCGAGGGAAGAGAAAAGTGAATTCGCTTCCCCGATCCACCTTGCTTCTTAATTTTATTTCCCCCTGCAGTCGTTTCATAATACCGTGTACCACTGAAAGTCCAAGCCCGCTGCCTTTATCTACCGCTTTGGTTGTAAAAAACGGTTCAAAAATATTTTTAATAATTTCATCTTTTATTCCTGTTCCCGTATCAGAAATAACCACCTCCACCCAGTATTTGTTTTTGTAGAAAGTATTTTTACAAGAAATCTCCAGAACTCCGCCATTTTCTTCCATAGCATGCTGGGCATTGGTACAGATATTTACCAGAATCTGATTGATTTGGGTTGGATCTGCCCAAATTGGAAAAACCTGCTCAATGTTTTTAACTACTTCTATGTTGCCGGGAATAGATGACCACAGAAAAGAAAGAGCTTCTTCAATGCTTTTGCTCAGATTCACTTTCTTCTGTTTGTTTTTAGCCGGGCGGGCAAAAGTGAGAATATTTGCAATCAGATCTTTTGCCCTGATAATGGAAGCATCAATGGATTGTAAACGCTTTTTGTCTTTTTGCTCCAGTTTTTCCTTCTGGGACATACTTGCTGTATGCCACATAACTGGGGTAAGAATATTATTGAGATCGTGGGCAATCCCTCCGGCAAGAGTACCAAGACTTTCCATTTTTTGAGCCTGCTGCAATTGCTTCTCCAAAAGAGCCTGTTGGTGTTCGAACTTGAGACGTACAGAGATATCCTGAACAATAAAAATAAATGATTTCTCCTCTCCCTCTGTGTCAACAAATTTGGAAGACAACATAACATCTGTCCGGTCTCCAGCTTTTGTCTTCCAAACTACTTCCTCCTGATCATATTCTAATAAATCAACTGATTGTTTTACAAAAAGCTCGGCAAAAGACAAACCTTGAAGTTCCTGCTTCGAGTAGGAGGTAATAGTTTCCAGGGCCGGGTTTGCCCATTTGATACCTCCTTTCCGGACAAGTCCTAACCCCACGGGAAAAGCATCAACCACCGACTGTATGATTTTGGCATTATCTTCAAAACTGTTGCCACCGTATTGAAAATATTGCCGCTCTCCAATATCCATTGCCTTTTTCTGGAGATCTGTGATTTCACTGCCTGTAAGCAAAAACCCCTGGTTATCCTTCACAATAATGAATTGAAAAGTTCTTCCGGAGAAATTGCCAATCTGGGTTTGCAGTCTGATTTGATGATTATTTGCGATTGTATTCCTGATTTTCTCCCAGCTTTGGTTGAAATACTTGTTCCAATCTGTTTTTCGAGGATTTACATGAATAAGAGAAGGGGAATTATCAACTGCGAGCATTTTGGCAAAGAGCTTGTTTGACTTGAGAGTGGAAAAGTTACAATCAAGGTAAAAAACAGGCTGAGGACTATCAAAGAAGAATTCCAAATCAAAACTAATCATATTTTTTTTCCACTTAGTTTTCATACTAGATGAGAACTATATTCAAAATTTAACTACTAATCTCTTTACTTTACTATTATACAAGTTTAATCGTTTTGCATACTATTAGCAACCAATTTTATTTGAACATCTATACATAAAACAGCAGTTGCAGTAAAAAGATCACTTTTCTGCAAAAAATTTCGGATGAATTTATCAATTTTTTGCCTTTTTTTTTTAAAATTTTGCTGATTTTTTGTTATTTCATGTCAATATGTTATTGACTGAATAAACTGGAATAAATTTTTAAAAGAGTGTATAGATTTTGAGTTTTATCATACAATTTACCCGGAGGTCCTTTATGTTTAAATTTTTCACAAAACCATTATTTTTGCTGATGATTATTGGTGTTTTTGCTTTAACTGCAATGGGCGCATGTGATGATGATTCATCTAGCAGCAGCAAACAAGAAATCTGCGATAACGAAATCGATGACGACGACGATGGCTACACAGATTGTGACGACCAGGACTGCGGGGATGATACTGCCTGTAATGAAACAGCAGATGAAATCTGTGATAACGAAGTTGACGATGATAACGATGGTTTCGCGGACTGCAATGACTCCGACTGTGCCGATGAATGCGAATACCTGGAAATCTGCGACAACGAAATCGATGATGACAACGACAACTACACTGATTGCGATGACCAGGACTGCG
>JAQICJ010000139.1 GCA_027858615.1 Deltaproteobacteria bacterium | reverse complement strand
ACAATAATCTTAATCTACGAATTAACAAAATAATCAATAAAAAGATTTCCAGTTATTTTCTGAAACAGGGAAATAAACAGGAACAGCTTGAAAACTGGGAAAAGGCGGCTCACTTTTTCTCTCTGTCTTTCAAGTTCGAGACAAATCCTGAGACCAAACACAAAAAAGAATCGATGTTGAATAATCTTAATTCCAAAACCAGGTGAAAACCTGAATCAAGATTCTGATTTCAAAATCAGTTTCACAAGAATTCACACATTGATCAGATCAAACTGAAACCAAGTTCAAGGAGCACCAAATGGCTGAAAAAGTAATCGGCATAGATTTAGGAACAACCAATACTTGTGTTGCTCTGGTAGAAGAAAACAACCCCCTGGTTATTGCCAACAAAGGCAGTTACGATACCACTCCTTCCATGGTTGCACTAGCTGAAACGGGAAGACGTCTGGTTGGATTTATGGCAAAAAGACAGGCAATTACCAACTCTTCCAACACTGCTTTCGCTTTTAAACGTTTAATCGGTCGCAAATTCAACAGTCCCGAAGTTGAAAATCTGCGCTCCAATCTTCCTTACAACTTGGTATCCGGTAAAAATGGAGATGTTCGCATTGTCTTGCGAGATCAAAAATACAGCATAGCCGAGTTGAGTTCTTTTATTCTCAGCGAAATGAAATCTGTAGCTGAAGAATACCTGGGGTCAAAAGTCACCAAAGCTGTAGTTACCGTACCGGCCTATTTTACAGATTCTCAGAGACAGGCAACCAAAGATTCTGGTAAAATTGCCGAACTCGACATTATCAGAATAATCAACGAGCCTACCGCTGCAGCCCTGGCTTATGGTTTTGGCAAAGATATTGAAAAACGAATTGCAATTTATGATCTCGGCGGTGGCACTTTTGACATTTCCGTTCTCGATATAGGCAATGGAGTATTTGAAGTTATCAGTACTGCCGGAGACAGTCTCCTGGGAGGAGAAGATTTTGATCGCAGAATCATGGATTGGATAGTGTTCAATTTTGCCAAAGAAAATCATATAGATCTGCGCAAGGACAAAATGGCACTGCAGAGACTTAAAGATATCTCTGAAAAAACAAAATGTGAACTTTCCACCTTGCAGGAATCCGAGATTAATCTTCCCTTTATAATCTCAACCGGCAAATCAGATCCATACCACCTCAAAACCAGATTGACCCGAGATAAACTTGAACAACTTACTTCCGATCTGGTTGAAAGAACCATCAGAATCTGCAAATCCAGCCTGGAAAAAAGCTCAATTGCCCTTTCTTCAATTGATACCATAATTCTGGTGGGGGGAATGACCAGAATGCCCATTGTACAGGATAAAGTTAAAGAATTCTTCGGCAAAAAACCATCCAAAGGAGTACATCCCGACGAGGTAGTTGCTCTGGGAGCGGCAATCCAAGGCAATTCACTAGTTAACAACGATGAAAAAAAAGAAGAGCTTCTCCTCCTGGATGTCACTTCCCACTCCATTGGCATCAAAACTTCAGGAGGAGCATTTTATAAAATTATTGAAGCTAATACTACCATCCCCACCTCGGAAAAACAGATCTTCACCAATGTTTTAAAAAATCAGCAAGCAGTAAAAATAATTGTTTTCCAAGGCGAAAATTCCATAGCCGACAAAAACGAATTGCTGGGCGAATTTACTCTCACCGGGCTGAGACCGGCAGAAAAAGGAGATTTGGACATAGAAGTCTCCTTTGAGATCAATGCCAATGGAATTGTCACCGTTCAGGCCAAAGATCTTGCTACTGGAAAAATGCAGGAAATTACAATTACAGCCAAATCCAACCTCAGTGATCAGGAAATAAAGGATATTATCCAGAAAAACAAAGACAACAAAAAGATTACTGATGGTAAAAGCAGCAAGAAAGAGACTACTCCCAAAACCTAGGTTCCCCAGGAGAAAGAAAAAACCATATCACGAAAACGAAAAAGCACAGCTGATATCAATTCCAATTTTTCGCTGAATATGGGAACCCCCACTGCAAAAGTCCCAAAACCTGCTCCTCTTGATGATTCTGCAGGAATCCCCGAGAAGCCTCCCTCCCAAAACGAAGATGATGATGTTATTTTTTCCACCAAACCATTAGGATCTTTGAATTTTGATACTGTAAACATTAAATCCGGCATTAAAAAAATCAACGAGGAGCAACCGGAAGAGAAACCTGCTCTAGCTAAACCGGCATTTGTCAACCAGCCTGAAAACAGCAACAGAAACAAACTGGAAGAGTATGTTAAAATGATCAGGGAAAATCTTGAAAAAGTTAAACCCATGATCAAAAATACAAGTTACGGTCCAGAAGCTCTTAAAAAAGCTAAAGAAAGCCTGGGAGAAGGTCAGGAAATTCTCGATTCCGGTTTGGCTGAATCAACCAGTGAATTTCAAAGCTGTGAAAAAAAATTAAAGAGAATTTCCAATATGTTCAAGACAATCCTGCAAAGATTGTCCTGAATAAGATCTGCCACGGGAGTAAAAAATGAAATATCTGCAACTTTTTATTTTTTTTGCACTTTTATTATCGGCCTGTACCAGTGAAACTGATTATTGTCGGGCTTACTGCCAGAGAGCTGGAGAATGTCTTAACTGCGGCGGAGATATTGATATAGAAGGCTGCATTGATGAATGCAAGGATCTGGAAAGGGAAACTCAAGAGGAACTCGTCAATTGTTATAAAGGTGAATGTGAAAATATTTTCATCTGTGATGAAATTATCGGTCAGGAAAGCCCTTCTCCCTGCTTCAAATAATACTTGATACTCGAGGAAAGGAACAAAAATGGTTTTAATTATCATCATTCTCGCTGGAATCCTGGCTGCACCAACCAATAAAACCACTGAAAATTCACGGATCACCCCCACAGTAAAAGTTGTCAAACAAGTATCCCCGGCTGTTGTCTCTATTTATTCCAGTCGCAAAACAAGATTTAATCCATTCAATCCCAATTCTTCCTCTTCGGGTTCACCTTTTCCGGCTCACAAATCACTCCCGGTTCTAGGAAGTGGTATTATAATCAGTGCAGACGGTTATGTCGTAACCAACGAACACATTGTTACCAAGTCCATTAAACTTAAAGTCAAATTGCAAAATGGAAAAATATATAAATCAAAGGTTATCGGAACCGATAAAAAACTTGATATTGCACTTTTGAAAATCAAGGACCAAACCAAATTTTCCTACGCCAAATTAGGCAACTCCGACAATATCATGATTGGGGAAACTGTTATCGCAATAGGCAATCCGTTTGGGCTGTCCTCTTCCGTCTCCCGGGGAATTGTCAGCGCCCTCCACCGTAATCTTGTCATCAACCAGAGACTTTACCCCAATGTTATTCAGACAGATACCGCCATTAATCCAGGCAATTCCGGAGGTCCTCTGCTGAATATCACGGGAGAAGTTATCGGGATCAACTCTTTTATTCATAAAACCGCCAACAATATTGGATTTGCAATTCCCGCCAGCCAGGTTAAGCGAATTGTCAACGAATTAAAAAATTTCGGCAAAACCAGAGCTGTCTATCTTGGAATAAGCATCAAAAACAAAAATGACAAGGTTCATATCTTCAAAGTCTTTGCAAACAGTCCTTTTGACAAAGCCAAAATCAAATCAGGAACCGATCTTCTCAAACTCAAAAATTATGAGATCACAGACATGCAATCATTTACCAGAGCTTTATCAACTTTGGTTGTTGGGGAAAAAATTAAAATTGAAACTTCTAATGGAACAAAATGGGCTACAGTATCAGCGCTCAAACCCAAAAAAGCTCTTTCGATTTTCACAAATTATCTAGGCATTAAAATGACTGACATAAAAAACCCGGGGGTAAAAATTAAAAGTATGGATATAAAAGCCTACGGTCGCAGCCTGGGACTGAAAAGGGGAGATATTATTATCCAGATTAATGGCAAAAATAACAAAAACATGAAACGACTCTCCGAGATTCTTGCTTTTATCCGTCCCGGCAATTCCATTTACACAGTCATCAAGCGCCTGGGAAACAAATACCCACTTACTATTCCCTATTGAAAATTTTCATTCTCACATGGCAAATCAGTGCAAACAGGGGCTTGGCGACATTGACTTTTCGCAAAAACAACTATTTTATCAATTTCCACCTCAGAGTTGTTAATTCCAGAAAAGTTGATTTTGGCCTGGTTTAAGATATGATTGAACCATAATGAGCAAAGAAAAAATTAAAACTACTTCAAATCTTCTGACAACCCTGTTCAACAAACTTCCTCCCCCCAAAGATAATTTAAAACTGCTCTTTTTGGGGAATGGAAAAATTGGCAGAAAATTGGTTTTGAAAGGCTACAAACCAACATTCCAACTAACTGATCCAATTAATGATAAATTTGATCTGGTTGTCGCCATGGACACCCTACCCGCCAATACCCACAAAACCAGTGTCTGGTTCAGCCGACTTGCTAGCCAACTTGAAAGCGGGGGACGGTTGTTGGTGATTGAGCAATCTACATCCTTGTCCGGAGCCAGAAGTTGGTGGGGAAAACTTGCAGCCAAAGCAGGGTTTATCTCCCTTTCGGAATCCCTTTCAACTCTTTATCTCAAAAATGGGTTTACCCAAATCAAACAAAGCTGGCCCCAGGGATTGCGCTCTTTGGTTCTTTGTGAGGGAACCCTCAACCCCAGTGCAGCCCTTTTGGAAAAATTAAATCCCATGAAAGATGATAACAATGAAAAACAACAAACAAAAAATGATTTTTGATTTTAGTCTTTACCCCCTTGACAAGGGCGACAGCCTCTCCAAATTTGTTTCAAACTCCATGAAAATTATTGAAGAAAGCGGCCTGCCCTATAAATTCGGTGCCATGTCAACGTCCATTGAAGGAACCTGGAATGAATGCATGCAGGTAATAGAAACCTGCCATCAAAAAATGCAGGAACAAAGCGAAAGAATTGTACTCAATCTCAAGGTGGATTATCGGAAAGACAGAAAAGACGGTATCATCAACAAAATAGCCTCTGTCGAAAATAAAGTGGGCCATAAATTAAAAATCTGAAACTTCCAATGAAAAACCAGATAACCAAATCCAAAGTCCCTGGCAGGACCAGAAAAATTATCAAAAAATCGATTCTCTTTTTCCTGTTGCTGGGGATTGCAGTTGGGTTTATCCTGTTTTCAGCCTATACTGCGGCAATCATCGGAGAGAATCTCGTTCAGGCTTTGCTTTCCCTGGTGCTTTTTCTGCTGTTGCCTGTTTTTGCTCTATATAAAGTTTTCAAGGATCACCGCCATCGTCTGGGTCTTTCTTTTGCCCTGACCGGTGCCATCTATTGGTTTATCAGCCTTATCCTCATTTTGGGGGCGACCAGTCGAACCATCGAAATCCTTGACAAACATGGCAACTGGTTTTTAAGTTTTTCATCCGATAATAAACGACAAAAGGGGGATCAACTACTCTCCAGGCTTCTGAAAAAAATCTCCTTGAACCGTGAAGAAATTCCCTTTATTTTCAGAGATGGTTCAATAATAATTGCAGCCACACTTTACAATAACAACCATAGTTTCACCGGCAACTTCATCCTTGATACCGGAGCCACCATAAGCACCCTCAATAATAAAGCCTTTGAAAAACTAAAATTGTCCCGGAGTAAATCCTCGATGACAGTGCAAACAGCCGGAGGAGCC
Source organism: Deltaproteobacteria bacterium (assembly GCA_027858615.1). Taxonomy (GTDB): domain Bacteria; phylum Myxococcota_A; class Polyangia; order HGW-17; family HGW-17; genus JAQICJ01. Next base: position 22,902 of record JAQICJ010000139.1, on the reverse strand, counting down.
AGAGAACTTCCGGTTATCCTTCTGGACAAAGTTGAAATCGGCAACAATAAAATATCTCCCCTTGTATTTTCTGTCTGTGACAATTGCAGCGGACCAGGGATTGCCGGACTTATCGGTCTCAATTTTACTTCAAGATTTCAAACCATAATTGACAATAAAAAAGCAATCATCAAATTTAAAAAAATTGATCACTGGATAGACCAGCGCAATGAAATAGAACCATTCCTTGAAATTGATTCCATTTACGGCACCCAGAGCAAAGATACCTTTGTTATCAGTGCCCAAGCAACCAATCAGTCCAAGTTGCCTGTTGAAGGTATTGTATTTGAGATAACCCTCTATGACCAAAAAAAGCATATCATCGACAAAATCAGAACAAGAATTGCTTTGCTCGAACCAGGAACGTCCAAAAAAATAAAAGTTACTACTGATAAAAATACCCTGATTGACAATTTTGATGTGAGGCTGGAAAGAGCGTTCTGGAAAAATTAGCCGAAAAATCAAAAGGGAAGAACATAATCTAAAGCAAGATTAACCCGTAAAAACCCCGGAAATTCAAGATAAGTGGAAACAACAACTCCCAATTTTTGACTGAACTGATAAACAAGTCCTCCCCCAATATTCAAAAAACCGAATCCCCAGGGATAATCAACATCACTGTAGAATTCCTTGAAATTATCATGCCAGCAACCTCCGGCATAATTGACACCACTGGATGGCTCCCGCCAGTTATCTTGATTACAGCCCTGGGCGTTAGTGGATTTCATACTGCCACTGAGATAGCCCAAACGAACTCCTCCCCCGGCAAACCAGTAAATATCTGAAGAAATTTTGTTTTGCCAGTAAATTTCCCAACCAATAAAGGTCATTTTCAGATTACTGAATTCCAGATAATGCATTTCGTTGAAATTTTCGTTGATTCCAAGATAATTTCCCTGTTTAATATCGGGTAGAAGAACTCCCGCAGAAAAAATAAACTTAATTTTACTGGTTTTAAACCAGGTAAAATTGATTCCGGTGGAATACATGGAAAAGGCAGGGGAAGCTTTCATGAAAAGTCTTTGGGAAAACTCCGGCAAATAGTGAAAATCTGTAAAAATTCCAATTTGAAAAGGCGCAACCTCGGATTCTTCGTCCTTGGTATCAGTTTTTACCTTGGCGTCAGTTTTGACCTTTAATTTTGAACCTTCAGATTTTCTGTCAACCCCCTGAGCTGTTTGGATAAAACAAGAAAAATATGTTATAAAAATCGCAAAGAAAAATTTATGCATAATGATTACCAATGAATTAATTTTAACCCAAAAGTAGAAAAATACCAGTAGTTATTTAGAATGGGGGTTTTTGGCTGGGGGAAGAAATTGGGGAATCAAAGGTAAACTAATTGCAGAATAACCTCTGTTGAAAACAGGTTCCGTTTCCAGCAAATTTTGAGGAAAAGCATTGCAGCCTAGAGGGAAATCACAGGTAGTCAGGAGTTGAAGGAATAAAATTAAATTTTCCAGCCATAAACAAAACTTGCTTTGGAATATCGCTGAACTCTCTCTTTGATTAATGCTTGGGGAACTTTGTCACTGTCCACATATTTTTTGATCAAGTTTTCTGCCTCGGTTTTTTGACCGGCAGCTTTTATCTGGCCTGCAAGCTTCATCAATTCATCCAGAACTCCCGGGAATTTATCCAAGTGAACCACAAAAGCTCCCTTGTCTTTACCATTGGCGGCTTTTAATTCAGGCTTGAATTGGACTACTCCTTTATCCATGAGGAAACCAATTTGAATTGCAGCCAACTGGCTGTAAGGACGTGGTTTGTTGTTGGGTTTATACATTCCTTTGGAAATATGACCGAAAGCCCAGTAGATAGAATGGAGCCATGATTGATAAGCAAGTTTCTGTTCAATGATTTTCTCATCAAGCAGCAGTTTCGTATACCATAAAGCACCCGTCTGAGCTTTCAGTTCCTCAAGAGTTGTTGCCAGTGCCCCTCCGAATATATCAACATCAGTCTTGCCTTTAACTTTGTATTCATGGCTCGGTCCCATATTGTGGGAAACTTCGTGCAGAATAATCGAAATAAGCCCCGGAAGTTGGTCTTTGGTGTAATGTTTCATCGATTCTTTGGAGAACAGGGATTCAGCCTTTGCCTTTCCTATTTTTAAGCTATCAGGATCTGTATAGAGATTGGTCATGACCACGGTTCTGCCACCCTTTGTGGCAACTGGTCCCCAATTGGGAAGACTCTGGCCAATAGTTGCTCCTAGAGGATGTCTGTCATTACCAGCATTGGAAATAATATTGATAAAGTCAGGAAGTTGCAGACCGATTTTTCTGGCTTTGTAAGGTTTCCCAATCAACTGAGCCAGATTGTCTTCCATTTTCTGCTTCACCGGTTCCATCTTTTGTTGCCACTGCAGAGAAGCCTTGTTGATCAAAGAAAAAGTAAAATGAAAACCGGCTTTGCGATTGCAGGGATCCCAATAAACTTCATCAGGACCAATTCTGAGATAATATTTGGAATTTTTGGCATTCATGGCTGCCCATTTTTTATCGGCTTCATACCAGTTGTTGTCTTTGAAACTCCGGGCTGTCGCAGTAAGATAAGCCTTAAGTGCTTTTTCATCATCTCCCAGCAAGGCTACCGCTTCAATCAGAAGACTGGAAATTTTACTGGTTGTTTCTTTCCAAGCTTCAGTATAGGGAACAGGCTCCAATTTGCCTTTATTATCTTGAACAACATTGAATTGATAAAGTAATTTTTCTGTGTTCTTGCGGTTTTTATCGAGTTTTGCCAATTTTTTGCAGAACTTGCGTTCTTTATCGCCCTTTTGCAATTTTTCCGGATATACACCTTTAAACACTTCTATTTTTGGGGAAGTTGCCCGACACAATTCTTTTGATTCTGTTTTGGGAGCCTTGCATTCAGGACCCCAGTTGCGACGAAACATTCTCCTGGAAGCAGGATCATTTTTGGCAATTTTACTTTCAACCTTGTCTACTCCCAGTTGTTTGCGATGAAGGTGATCGATGAGTTTTGAAATTTCATACATTTTGCTGATAAATTTCTTTTCCGACGAGGATAGGGAACGAAAATCATTGAAAACCAGGGTAGGCCTGCCCTGGGAAAGTTCTTTAACCACCAGTTTCCTTCTCTTTTTCTCATTTTTACTGAGACCCTTGACGAATTTACCCTGTTTATAAGCCATAATTTTTTTATAAGCTTCTCGGAAGGCTTTGGTGAACTCACCCTTTTGCACCCACTGGCGGGAAGTGTCATAAAATTTAAGTTCCACCACCTCATCAGGTTGGATCTTTTTGTCCTGATTGGAATCGGCTATCCAGAACAAGGGAAGATTAAGCCTGACTGCCGTCTTATTGAAAAGGGCTCGACTGATAGTTGCCTCGGATTTTTTGTTGTTTTTTAGTTATTTTTTTCCTTTGGCTTTGTTTTTGTAAGTTTTGTTTTTTTTATCCACCTTTTTGTTTTCAGGTTGAGCTGCTTCATCTGAAGCCTTTTTACAACTTGCTCCCAACACTAAAATACTGAGCAGTAAAATAGTTTTTTTCATGATTACATCCTTGGTTTATGGTTAAAACGATAATTATTTCTAAATGTTACACAAACCTTATTTGTTTTGCGATTACTCAAAGAGGATAAAGAAGTAAAATTACTTGCAATCATCCAAAATAATAATATCAATAAAGCTGTGGTCGGGAACCAGATCTTTCTTTGTGTCCAAATATTCGAGAAAGATTAAAGTCATTCTTAATTAAATTATCCAAGGATGCAATAATAAATTTACAGTACCAGCGAAAGGCAAAAATTCACGATGGTTGAAAAACTCAATCTTAAATTAAATCACAAGGTAGCCAACCTTGATTTGGCAGAATTCGGGCAAAGAGAGATGAAAATAGCTGAGGAAGAAATGCCCGGGTTGATGGCAATCCGCGAAAAATATGGCAATGAGAAACCTCTTAAAGGCTACAAAATCACTGGTTCTCTTCATATGACCATTCAAACGGCCATGCTCATTGAAACCCTTTACGAACTTGGAGCTGATATTCGCTGGGCTTCTTGCAACATTTATTCAACCCAGGATCATGCCGCCGCCGCCATAGCAGTTTCAGAAAAAGCTGCTGTTTTTGCCTGGAAAGGCGAAAACCTGGCAGAATACTGGTGGTGTACCGAAATGGCTCTTACCTGGCCCGACGGCAGCGGCCCCGATTTAATCGTAGATGACGGAGGTGATGCAACTTTGCTGGTTCACGACGGCGCCATGATGGAAGAAAATCCCCACCTTCTGGAAAAGGAATATGACAACAAAGAGTACCAGGAAGTTGTCGGCCGCATTCGAGATTCAATAAAGACCAATCCCAGCAAATGGAGGGATATAGCCACCAAGATCAGGGGAGTTTCCGAAGAAACCACAACCGGAGTTCATCGTCTTTATCAAAAAATGAAGGAGGGAACTCTGCTTTTTCCCGCCATCAACGTCAATGATTCCGTAACCAAATCAAAATTCGACAACCTGTACGGATGCAGAGAATCACTGGCAGACGGCATAAAAAGAGCCACTGACATCATGATTGCAGGAAAAACAGTTGTTGTCTGCGGCTATGGAGATGTAGGCAAGGGTTGTGCTCAATCAATGCGTGGATTTGGAGCCCGGGTTATGATTACAGAAATCGATCCAATCTGTGCTCTTCAGGCTGCCATGGAAGGCTATCAAGTCAGTCGACTGGAAGATGTTGTGAAAGAAGCCGATATTTTTGTAACCGCAACTGGTAATTGCGATGTTATAACCGGCAAACACATGGAAATGATGAAAAACCAGGCCATAGTCTGTAATATTGGACATTTTGACAGCGAGATCCAGATGAGTTATCTGGAAAACAACCCTCAATGCATCCAGGAAATTATTAAACCCCAAGTGGACAAATGGCATCTGGAATCAGGAAATACTATTATTGTTCTGGCAGAAGGCAGATTGGTAAATCTAGGATGTGCAACCGGCCATCCAAGTTTTGTAATGAGCAGCAGTTTCACCAACCAGTGTCTTGCTCAGATTAAACTAGCCATGGAATCCCATGAAAACAAAGTCTATACTTTGCCCAAAGAACTCGATGAAGAAGTTGCCCGCCTCCATCTCGAAAAAATTGGAGTAAACCTCACAAAAATGACAAAAGAACAGGCTGAATATATCGGTATTCCAATAGAAGGTCCTTATAAACCGGATAATTACCGCTACTAAAATCCCCATTTTTTTACTTTTTTTGACAAAAAAACCAGGCCCAAAACTGATACAGTCAATAATTCCATAATCTTTCATTGACAATCATTCTTATAAATAGTATGTCAGCTTCTACTCCGTCTGTAATTGGATTTTAGGCAATTTTCTCCAAACCTGTCGGGGTTGCCGACTTTCCAATCGCTGCGGAGAATCTAAATTACTGGAGTATTATAACATTATGACCGAAACCAAAACCACAGAAACCAAAACCGATAACCAGAAACTCTCATTTGCCGAATTGCTTGAGCAAACTGAAAAAACGTTCAAGTCCAATACCGTTGTCACGGGCAAAATCATCAAAATTCTTCCTGAAGAGGAAAAAGTTGTTGTTGATATAGGCTACAAATCAGAAGGCATGATTGACATCGAAGAATTTCAAAATGCCTCGGATAAGATTGACTACGAATCAGGCGATGAAGTAGAAGTATTCATTTCATCCTTAAGCAATGAAAAAGGCAGAGTTACCCTTTCCAAGGAAAAAGCCGACAAACTGAAAATATGGGAAGAAATAGACTCGGCTCTCGACAAAGAAAAAGAGATCGATGGTACTATCAAACGCAAAGTCAAAGGTGGTTTAAGCGTTCTCATCAAAGGCGGAATCAAAGCTTTCCTTCCTGGATCTCAGGTAGATCTCCGTCCCGTTTCCAATCTGGAAAAATATATCGGTGAAAAGTACAAATTCAAAATTATTAAATTCAATAAAAGACGCGGTAATATCGTACTGAGCAGAAGAGCCATCCTCGAAAAAGAAAGGGCCAAACTCAAAGAAGAAACCCTTTCCAAACTCAAAGAGGGAGAACTCGTTGACGGAATTATCAAAAATGTCACCGACTATGGTGCTTTTATCGATTTAGGCGGAGTCGATGGACTTCTCCATATTACCGACATGTCCTGGGGACGAGTTACCAATCCCCGCAACATGTTGAAAGTTAATGACGAAATTACAGTCAAAGTACTCAAATATGATCCGGAAACCGAAAAAGTATCCCTGGGTCTCAAACAAACTACCGAAGATCCCTGGCTTACTGCTAAAGAAAGATACAAACCGGGAACAGTTGTCAGAGGCAGAGTTGTCAGCCTTAAAGATTATGGTGCCTTTATCGAACTTGAAGAAGGAATCGAAGGTCTTATCCATGTTTCAGAAATGAGCTGGACAAAACATATCAAACATCCAAGACAAATTCTCAAAAAAGAAGATGTTATTGAAGCTGTTGTTCTGGATATTGATGCAGAAAATACTCGTATCAGCCTCGGCATGAAACAACTTGAACCCAACCCCTATGAAGCTCTTAAAGAAAAATATCCTGTTGGAACAAAAATAAATGGCAAAGTCCGCAACATTGCAGACTTCGGCATTTTTGTAGAAATTGAAGAAGGAATCGACGGACTGGCTCATATCAGTGATCTCAGTTGGATACAGAAAATAAAACATCCATCAGAACTTTATAATAAGGGCGATGAAATTGAAGTTGTAATTCTCAATATTGATGTTGAAGATGAAAAACCGAAAATCAGCCTCGGTGTCAAACAACTGGTTCCCGATCCTTGGACCCGCATTCCTTCAGAATATGCCGTTGGTTCTGTTGTCGAAGGTAAAGTACTCAATGTTACAGATTTTGGTGCTTTTGTCGAACTTGAGGAAGGAATTGACGGACTGGTACATATCTCGGAAATCAGTGAAGATCATATTGAAGATCCTAAAGAAGTTCTCGAAAAAGATGACACTATCAAAGTTTCAGTTATTGGTCTTGATATGGATGAAAGAAGAATATCTCTTTCCATCAAGGCAGCTGAACGGGTTGAACAACTCTCATCACAAGGTGGTGGCAGTATATCCTCAGCCGGTCCCAATGCAACTATCGGGGATGTTTTTGGTTCGGTCCTGAAAGACGCAGTTTCCGAAGAAGACAAAAAGGAAAAGGCCGAAGAAAAGGCCGAAGAAAAATCTGAAGACAAAACCGAGGACAAATCTGAAGAAAAGGCCGAAGACAAAACCGAGGACAAATCTGAAGAAAAGACCGAGGAAAAATCTGAGGACAAATCTGAAGAAAAGACCGAGAAAGAGTCTGAGGACAAATCTGAAGAAAAGACCGAGAAAAAGGCCGAAGACAAGACCGAGGAAAAATCTGAGGAAAAAACCGAGGAAAAATCTGAGGAAAAATCTGAGGAAAAAACCGAGGAAAAATCTGAGGAAAAAACCGAAGAGTAATTTTCCTCCCCCATGGACTTTCATCTAATAAACCACCCTCTCATTCTCTCCCTTCACAACACAAAGCAAATTAACAATCTGGAAAATTCACTCCAACTGTATTATCAGACTCTGGTAAAGTGGAATAAAAAAATCAATCTGGTTTCCAGAAAAGAAAATGATCATCTCTATCATTTTGTTGATTCCATTAATTTTAGCTGTCTGGAACAACTTGGAGGTTCTATTGTCGATATTGGAAGCGGAGGAGGTTTTCCCGGACTTGTCTGCAGTATTTTGCGCCCGGATCTGCAATTCACCCTCTTTGAACCGGTGCAGAAAAAAGTGGCTTTCCTGCACAACCTGATTTCAAAGCTTGAATTGAAGAATTGCCAACTGAAACCAGTTCCCTTTGCCAACGACTGCTTTCCTGAAAAACACTGGAATCATGCTGTCTGTCGAGCGTTCACCAATATCAAGGATTGGCAAAAACTAACTGAAAACCGGGCTCAAACTATCTGGTATTTTGCCTCAGAACAACAACAAAAAAAAGCTCCCCGGGGTTGGGAAAGTATTAGATCTTGGGAAAACCATAACCATGGCACCAGATATCTGTTGCGTTTTTACCCCCCCCCAATGATGAGTTAAATTTTCAGATAACAGACAATCAGAAAGAAAAAGATGCTGAAACGGTACAGCCGGCAGAGGTACAAGAAGGAATGACAAAATAGCTGCTCGTCTTTGAAGAAACTGATTTGGGAGAAGAAAAATAATTATGATAGATAAGAGAACCGGCCACAGTAGCAAGACCGGATAAAACCGCAATACCGGTGGAAATATCAGATCGCAAAGCTGCTGTTTCACCCTCATCTTTAAAATGTTCTTTATCGGCCTGAGAAGTTGCGTTGTTATAGTCATCTTCATAAGCCACTGCTTCCATACCAAAATAAACACTGCCGGACACAAAAACCAGGGTTGTGGCTATACCGGTATAAAACCACCATTTATTGTAAAATTTGTCAGGCTCTAAGTGCTTACCACTGGATCCGTTAGCTTTTACCAAGTTGTTTTTGTCGATTTTTTGGGAGTCAATCCTCTTTTTTGCGGTTTTTGATTTGGCTTCACCTTTTTCTGAACCCAAATCAAGATTCAAAAAAACAAGCTTATTCTTTTTTATTTCTACTTTTTTGGAAATACTCTCATAGCCCTCTTTCTTTACAACGATAAGATGAGTCCCAGGAGTAAGATGCAAAACAACCGGAGTCAACGAACGCGGTTGTCCTGAAAATGAATCAACCAAAACCCCTGCTCCCTTTGGCTTTGTAATAATGGACACCCTCCCCATATTTTTCACTTTGTTTTTCTGCTCAGAGATATTGTTTTCCAACTCAACAATATGCTGCTTCACTTCGCTTTTATAGGGATTATTGGGCAACTTATCCAAAAACAATTTATAGAAAAAACGAGCCTTTTCGTATTGTTTCAGATTGCGGTGACATTGGGCAATATTGAACAGCAAACCAGGTTTATTGCTAAATTCATGAGCTTTCATATACTTATCAAGTGCTTGGGCAAATTTTCCCTTGACATAAAGTTTTTCAGCCTGCAAATACATCTGCTTGGCTTTTGCAACTATTTTGGATGCTGATTGAGCTTCAACCGCCCCTGGCACAAATAAAACAGACAGTAAAACGATAATAATAATCTTAAATTTCATATATTTACCACATAACCTTATAAGTATCCTCGCCCAGTTTCTTTTTCCTGGTACCGGATTTTTTTCGTTTTGTATTTGATTTATGTTTCATTACTGCTTTTTTCTTTTTAACAGAAGATTTCTTTTTGGCAATAGAACTTCCATCTCCCTTCCGATTCACTTTTTTTTCAGATGAAGCCTTTGCTTTTTGCAAAATAAAAACCCGATCCTGTTGAACTTTAACCTTTTGTTTTTCATGTTTGTACAAAGGATGAAGAGGTTCAAACTCGATTTCATGATCTTTCAAAATCTTTAATTCAAAGGGAGTGGTTCTCAATACTCTGAAATTATCGGCTGTTTTTACCGAAACTTTGATTTTTGTTTTATCAACTGTTTCCACTTTCACCGAAAACTTGATCTCCTCTTTTATTTTTTTCTCTTTTTTGTTTGATTTTGCTTTTTCTGTTTTTTTGTTATTTCTTTCAATCGAAGTTTTCTCAAAAGTCATATCGTGATTATCCGAGCTGGCTGGCCAAAAATAATAAATTCCGCCTCCCGCTGCCCCAAGAAGAAAAACACCAGTTAAAACAAAGGATTTTAAATTTAATTTACCTGAAACAACTTCGCCCTGATTATGAAGACTGCCGGAAGGTATATCCTGAGAAATAGTATCAGATATAGTAATTTTTTCTACTTTTTCCAAATTGCTTTGAAAATCATTGTAAAAATCAATAATTTGTTCATATCTGTCACCAGGATCCTTTTCCAGCGATTTTTTGAGAACCATCCATAGATTAGGCGGGAAATTGGGAACATATTCATAGATGGGAGTGGGAGGTTCACTGATGTGTTTTACCAGAAGCTGCGGGACAACGTCGTCCTCCAACGGTAATCTGCCTGAAATCATCTGGTAGACAATTATTCCAAGTGAGTAAATATCAGAGGGGGCAGAAATTGCTTCTATTCTGCCGGCCGCCTGTTCCGGACTCATGTATGAAGGAGTACCCATAATCAAGCCAGTTGCAGTTTTATGCTTGTTTCCCATCCCTGGTTCCAGCAATTTTGCCACTCCGAAATCAAGGATTTTAACCAAGGGCTTGTTGCCCTTTTTAGTGATAAAAATATTGTCCGGTTTCAGGTCTCGATGAATTATGCCCTGTTCGTGGGCAGCTTGCAAAGCATCACTTATCTGCTTGAAAATCATGGATATTTCATGGAGTTCCATTGGTGCTTCCAGAATTTTGCCTTCAAGTTCTATTCCCTCAAGGTACTCCATGGTTAAATAAAGCCGTCCATCAGGCAATTTTCCAAAATCGAAAACCTCTATGATATTGGGATGGTTGATGCGATTTACCGCTTTTGCTTCTGACAAAAAGCGTTCAGACATCTCCGGGTCTGAAGAAAGGGAAGCAATTAAAACTTTTATGGCAACTTTACGTCCAATTTTGGGGTGTTCTCCAAGAAAAACTTCTCCCATGGCACCTTCGCCAATTAATTTCTTTACTTCATAATTTCCAACTGTAGTTCCAACTATTGAAGAATTTTCGGACAAAACTCACTACCTTGTAAAAAAATGTGGTGTACAGAAGAATCAGAAACTGAGAACTCTTGACATTTACCGCTCTTTGAGTTTTTCGGTTACACACTAAAAAACCTGATTACGGATGAATAACTTCAAAAAACTGCTATTCTTATTTTTAGCATAAAATGAGATAATTTAAACAAAAGACCCCAAAATAAAGGAGCCAGAGGGGTAAACGTGTTAACCCAAATCTCGCTTTGCAAACTGTCAGTAAAAAACATGTAGAGAAAACTGCACTTCTCTTTATTAAATTTTTAATTAATAACTGATTTTTCTGTTATACTGAAGTAGAATGTAGACTTGGACCGAATTTTTCCATTTTACTTTCTTTCAACTAAGGAACATCTCGTGAAAACGTTTTCTATTTTTGCAGGAATATTTCTAATTATCGGAGCTGGATGTTCACCTACAGGCTCTACTAACAACACTGACAACACCAACAACGTCAACAACTCCAACAATGTCAACAATGTTAACAATGTCAACAACTCCAACAATGTTAATAACATCAACAATGTCAATAATGTCAACAACTCCAACAATGTTAACAACACTAATAATACCGGAGATTGCGGACCAAACAATCTTCAATGTGAAGAATGGCAATATTGCCTGAATAACACCCATTGTGAAACTTCTCCCGGTCGCTGTGCCGGATTGGAAGATTGCGGGGACTGGGAAGAATGCAAAAGCAATCACTATTGTGGAAGAATAGATCCAGGCAGTTGCAATTTTACCTATGATCAGGATTTTCCAACTCCTGTTCCCGGAGCCATGAAATCGCCTTCCACTACTTTGCCGCCCTATACTGCACCAGAGCTTCTCGAGCAACCAAACATACAACAAAATCTGCAAACCAATAACAATATTCACCAGGGTCCCTGGCCCTCTGATTATTATATTCTTCCAATCAATTCTCCGAAATCATCTGTAAACTACCTGATTATGCCAGATTATGCCGACAATATGCCTTTATTTGAACGTGGTCTTGATTGGGCCGGAACTCCCCGCTGTTATGAAACTCCCAACGGAGCTCAATTGCTGTTTGAAGACGAAGCCTATGATCTTTATGTGGATATTGTGGAAATCACCTTGGGAGCTGATGTAAACCAGACTCCCGGATTCAGGACAGTCATCGGTCTTCGTGGAGCCTATCCGGGCACTTTTTTCTGGAATCTCAATTCCCCCGATGTTTTTAATGACACCATGGTTCTGCTCTGGATCGACAGCTCTGGTCAGAAACGGGTAAAAGAATTTCCTGTGCATACCGACACTGGTGACAACACCTATACTTCCACTTCATCTCTACTTCCCAACCGACGCTATAAATATGTCAATGGAACCCATCGTGGATACAATGCCCTGGCTATGTACGAATGGAATTATGGTCGCGACTATCATACAGCCGATGACGCCAACGCCAATGGCCACTGGGACTGCGATCGCAACGGCTGGCTTAATTCCGGTTCAACTCTCGACTATGTCAGAATAGGCAGTGCTCACAATATCCACATGGGTTCAGTATATGCCCCCTTGGGTCAAGCTCACGTTGGAGGCTGGTCAGCCGGTTGTCAAGTGCATTCGGGCATGGCCAACTGGACGGAATTCATAACCAATGCCTGGACAGGCTCAGGAGATATCGTCGATTATTTTCTGATTGATACCCGAGACATCTCCCAGGGAATCTGGAATACCCCCTGTTCAGAAAACGGAACCCACGATTGCCCCTGGATCATTGATTCGCTACCATACAGCCACAGCAGCACAACCATTGGCTCACAGAGTATTTTCGATTCATATAACTGCTCCACTACCAATGAAAGTGGACCTGAAAATGTCTATCTGCTCAAGGTTAATCAGGCAGGAACAATCAATGTTTCCGTAGATTGCCAAAGTCCGGTAGATATAGACATTCACCTGCTGGCCATGGACGATTCCAATGCCTGTCTGGTCAGAAATCACACTGATTTCAGTTGGCCAGTTGTTCCCGGACGCTATCTTATAATAGCCGATACCTGGGTGGATGGAACAACCCAGCTTTCTGGCGCCTATACTCTCAATGTAAACTGGTAAAAATCAATAAAAATCAGGAAATACTGCTATGAAATCATTACTACTGACTTTCACAATATTCTTTGCTTTAACAACAGCTTGTGATGACTCCGCATCCGATCCAACCCCAAAATGTGGCGACGGAATTATCAATATTGAAAATGGTGAGGAGTGCGATGGAGAATATGAAGGCCTGGATACCTGCAATTCCTTAGGTTATTATGGTGGCTCCATCACCTGCAATTCCCAGTGTCTCATCGATCTATCCCAATGTGAAGCAGCAGGTCGCTGCGGAGATGACATCGTTAACGGAGATGAAACCTCAGAAAGTTGTTGTCAGGACACCGGTTGCGAATACGGAATCTGTTCTGTTTCAGGTGAGGGATGTGTTGATGCCTGGATACCTGATTGTCCACAAAGCGAAACCTGCAGCGATAACCAGCCTTGGATGTGCATTGATAATGCCCCTCCTGTTTATAATTGCAGCAGTTGCGGCTGCCCAGGAGAACTGAACTGTTATGAGGAGATCTGTTACGAACAGACAGAAATTGACAAACAACGTCAAAATCAACTATTGCCAATGGATCAACCTCTGGACTGGTATTTTCAACTTATCGACAAAATTATGGATCCCACAGCTCTCACCTATGACGAATTCTACCAACTATCAGCAGAATTGTTATCTGCAGACTCCCGCTATACTGCTGTTATCATGGGAGAATCACACGGCAGTGCTGACGAAAAAGCAGTTCACATGCAACTGATGCTTGACTTATCTGCAGCAGGCTGGGAAATCACCGAACTGGGTCTGGAGGATAATGGGGCACCCCTGCTCGATGCCTCCAAACTTGAAGAATTGGGATTTAATACAACTTCCATTCCGGGAGATCTTTCCAATGCCTCCTATTGTGAAGCAGCAGCTCAAGCCACAGCCGATACTCTAAATACAGAAGATGGAATTTATCTGCAATATACAGGCTCCGGACATACCTCCCGCGAAACCTCCTTCTGGGATATGCATTGGGGAATCAGTGAATTGCCTCACACTGCAGAATGTGTTTTGCAGGTTTCACGCAAGGCTTTAGTGCTTATTGCTTTTGACCCTGATATCTGGATGACTCTGACTGATCAAATTCTTATGTGGAGTGTTGGCAATTCCTATTCCGATTCCCGCCAGGCAGTCAGTTCAAAACTTGAACAAATTATCACCAGATGGGATTATTCCTTCTCTAATCTGCAAAAAGAGACTGCCTATGATACCACTCTTTATGATCTTGACACCAACGTCCGCATAATTCCGGGCATCTCCAGAGGCAATGTCTGGTTTGCTTTTTTTCCAAGACCCGATCGGGAACCATGGCTGACCAAAGGATTTCAAACCATCTGGAACGATACCGATATTCAGGATTTCCTCTGGAACAATTCCATTGAACCGGGAAATTGTTCAGTCTCCTGGAATTTCACTCCCGGAGAAGAACTGCTCACCTACCACTGTTCCAAAGATTCAAATCAACTCGAAGCCGAGGTAGATCCAATCCTCTGGCAACTTTTGGACTATACTACCAACAATTAAGCATGAACTTCTGATGATTTCCCAAATGCTTAATCCCTCTTTTGGCAAACAACTGTAGAGATATTCCCCCTCGAGACATTCCGCTGAAAGGAATCAGTTTTTGACTGAATAAGAAATTTGCTTCAGATGCAAGGAATAACTTCGCCGATATAGTTGATACTATTTCAAGAAGTTATGACAAAGCAGATGAGGCAAAATTCCGTGTTCAGGCGATGACCTTCCTTTTTGGGACGGGAACTAATTATGTCTGGCGATTTCTATTCCCACCAGTCTTTTATATAATTCAGTAATATAGGGATCTGTCATTCCCGAAAGAAAATCAAGAATTGAAAAGGTTTTTTTGTAATTTGATTTATCATCTTCCACTTTGAATTGCTCGGGCAACAGTTTTAGAACATTCTTGTCCTGATGGCTTTTTGTCTCTTTCAAAACTGCTGGAACAAAAAGATCAAGGAGTTTTTCCATAACCTTGAACCCTGCTATTTCCAACTGAACAACAGTATGGTGATTGTAAATTTTTTTCCTGGATTTAGATTTTATTTGTTTAATTTTTGGAATTCGGCCTGCAAGATAATCTATTAAACCCACTTCAAAATTCCCCTTAATTATCTCTTGGTGTTTTTCAACATAAAGGCTGGATGCTGCCAGAGTCAAAGCATTGATACATTTAGCCCGCAGGTAACAGATTTTTTCGTTATCATCAGTAATTGACCGAGCTGTTTTTTTTATTTTTTCCAGATTTTCATGTTCAGGCATCACCTCAGCGTAAAGCTGCAACAAATCTTCTTTCACTTCTGCCAAGGGAAGTATTTTTAACCTGTGGGCATCTTCGAGATCAATAATAAGATAGCAAATATCATCAGCTGCCTCTGTCAGGTAAGAAAAAGGATGTCTTTTATAAACCAACGGAGATTCTGATACTTGGTCAATCTGCAATTCAGAAAATATCTTCTGGAATATTTTTTGGTCAGCCTTAAAAACTCCAAACTTTTTTCTTATTTTACAATCTTTGTCTATTCCTGTTGAAACCAGTGGATACTTGATCATAGCGGCCAAAGTGGTATAGGTAAGCCTGTAACCTCCTGCAGATTTTCCTTTGAAGTGGTGGGTTAAAACCCGAAATGAATTAGCATTACCCTCAAAATTGATTAAATCTGTCCATTCATCTTCTTCAGTATAATAATTTTTCAGGTTTTTCCCCTGCTCCAACTCCTTATTTTTGTTTTTATTAAAATAATTGGCAATCGCATTTTCCCCGGAATGCCCGAAAGGAGGATTGCCTATATCATGGGCAAGGGAAGCTGAGGCAATAATATTTTGCAACTCATATTCATATAAATGATTTTTGTCGTCTTTTATAATATTTTTTTCAAGCAGACATTTGCCGACAATTTTACCCAAAGAACGACCTACACTGGCCACTTCCAAAGAATGGGTCAGACGATTATGGACAAAAACAGAACCTGGCAGGGGAAAAACTTGTGTTTTATTTTGCAATCTGCGAAAAGCTGATGAAAAAATCAGCCGATCAAAATCACGTTGAAATTCAGTCCGATCAAAATTATCAGGACTATTTGAGCCGGTTCTTTTGTATGATATAATTTTCAGCCATTTAAACATAGTTACCTCTCGACCCACAATTGTCTAGAGCTTAAACCAGATCGAGGATTTTCTTTTGCTTAATCGTCGTCATCAGCTTCTTTGATCAGAAATTTTTTCATCTTTTTAATATTGAACTTTTTCTTTTTCTTTGCAGCCTTCTTAGTTTTCTTTTTCTTGTAAGTTCTCCTGGTTTTTCTGACATTAGTTCGTCTTTTGGTCGTTTTAGTGGTTTTGATACTTATTCCACTGCTCTTCTTGGGCATGGAACTGCCATCAAGGCGAGCTTTTGCTTTTTTGTATATATTGGTATCAGGTGGCACCATTTTGAGTACCTGGCGATATTTGGCCTTGGCTGCATCTGAGTCGCTACCGGCTTTATATCCATCCTGATAAATACTTTTAGCTTTCGAGACAAGTTCATTAAGCAGATTATTCAGTCCCTGAGCACCATATTTTTTAGCTTTTTTGTAGTATTTGTAAGCTTCTGTATTCTTTCCACCTGCCAATAATGCCGCAGCATGAGTTTTGGCATTTTTACCAATTTCTCCACGTATTTCAGCCTGATGTTTGCCTTTTAACTTTTTATCAAGGGCCAGAGCTTTTTCATAATTTTTAATTTTATTGGCAAAACTACCTGATTGGGCATTGCTCCAAGCACTTGCCAAAGAACTTAATTGATTGGCTGCTTTAGCATAACTTTTATTCTTTCCCGCAGCTTTTTTGGCTTCGGAAGCAGCACCAGAAAAATCTTTGGAGAGATATTTCTTGTAAGCATTTGCCGGCATTCCTCCACCGAGATAATTGGAAGCTCCTTTATCTTTGATTTTTTTAACATCAATTTTAAAGGCCAGCTTATCTTTTTCATCTTCGGGGGTCTGATTCTTGAATGCCTCCAGATCAGCTGTTATGTCTTTTTTAAGCCTGCAGGCGTCTATTTTGGAAGGTTCTCCACTGAATTCCACATCATGTCTATTTTTGGACCAATTGGTACGATAGGTGTTTTCCACCATTTCATTTATCTTGTTGTAAATCAATTTACATTGCTTGAACTCCGGATGTTTATCGTCATTTATGATTTCTTTATAAATTTTTACAGCTTTGATTCTACTGCTTTTTTTATTATCTATACTGAGGAAGGTTTTGATTTTTTTGACTTCTTTGTGGATTATACCTGACAGCTTGATTCTCTTCTTCAGAACCTTTTCCATCTTTTTAATTTTATCGGCATAAAATGATTTGGCCTGATCGCTCAGCAGATCTTCTATTCCTGTTTTTTTGCTGCTCAAAATCTTTTTGGCTTCTTCAACCTTTTCCAAAACATCTTTGGAAGGAAAAGCTATCCTTTGGTAACGCTTTTCTGCCCAAGCAACAAAATTATCCAATTTCTTTCCTGATTCTATTATTTGCTTCTGTTGAAGCAGTGTTTTCTGTTCAGGGAAATATTCCAAAGCTTTTACAATATCAACTATAGCCTTGTCCCATATGGGCCTGCCTTTTGCCTGCTGATAGACATTTATCGCAGATTTGCGCATTTTTTCAGCCTCGATCTGCCTTTGCTTGAGTTGCTGTGCTTTTGTATCTACCTTGGGTGCATCTTCTTCTCCACTGGTAAATTTAACGATACCCAGAACTAAAAAGAGTAAAATTATTACACTGGCTACAATCACCAATAACTTTTTCTTTTTGACAAATTCGACAATTTTATTGTCTAATTTTTTGTTTTGTGCCTGGATCATAGCTTTTACCGGATCATAGGGCAAAGCATCTACCGGCTTGGTATGTCCCCCGTCATTTGGCATCTGTCCCGGTGGTCTGCCCCCCGGTCCCGGTGGTCTGCCTGGTCCTGGTGGTCTGCCTGGTCCTGGTGGTCTGCCTGGTCCTGGTGGTCTGCCCGGTCCTGGTGGTCTGCCTGGTCCTGGTGGTCTGCCCGGTCCTGGTGGTCTGCCTTGTCCCGGTGGTCTGCCCGGCTGACCATAACCGGGTGGCACGCTTTGAGGTTGTCTTTGAAAAACAAATCTCAACTTTGTTTTACCGCTTTTAATAATTTCTCCATCCTGAAGAAGGTGTTCTTTTACTTTGGTTCCGTTTACCTTAGTACCATTTCCACTGCCCAAATCTTTCAAAATAAAACCGTTGGCCGATCTTAAAATTTGAAAATGCTTTCGAGAACATGTGAGATCGGATAACACGAAATCGCAATCTGTACCTCGCCCTACCAAGGCATTGTTTTTGAGAGGAAATTTTTTGCCTTTATCTTTTCCTTCTATAACGTCTAATAATGGACCACTCATTTTTATTAATCCTCTTCTCCAGGAAATAAATAGTTCCCGTTTCAAAATCTTGTTGCTTCTGACCTTCAATATGAAAGTCAAATAGACAATTTTAATAAATGAACAAGCGGGAACCAAATAATTTTTAAATTACTCTTTCAAATTTCTACCTGCAAAGACAAATAGAAATTAACTGAAACAGTACCTGATTTTATACTTAAAACCAGAATCTTGCAAATATCCAGAAATAATACTCACATCAAATAATACTCACATCTCCCCAAAAACTGGATCGATGAGATTAGAACTACTGGATCATTATACAAAAACCTTGCTGATTCATCCAATAATTATTTTATTTAAATGGAGGTATTTGATTTATGCAGAAATTGACTTCAAATATGAGGTGTAAATCAAAAAACAGATATGCTCTTTACATTCGGAAGCAGTCAAATTCTGCCACAAGTTAAGACCAACCATTTTGGCAGTAAAACTAATTGGACAAATACGATTTAATTTCTGACTTCAACTTTTGTTTGCGCAAATCACTGGGCAAAAACTTGATTAATTCTTTTTCGAGTTTAATTTTTGCCTTTTGTCTTTCTTTTTGATTTGTGTATCTTGATGCGTGAACAATTGTAGCTCTGCAACTTCTGAAAACATTATCCAGTTCTCTGTTGATGATATTGATGGTTCTCAAACTATCCTTGTACATAGCCTGCAATCTTCCGTTTTTGTCGTCTGAAAAATCTACTCTCTCCAGTAAATCCAACACTCTGTGGAATTTTTTGAGTGCATCCTTGTAATTTTTGGGACTTAATTCTCGATTTTCAAAACTTTGTTTGGCAATGGTATAATTGTTCTCAGCCTCTTCAATATTGGGTTTTGGCAAAGCAATAGTAATGATTCTGATGTAAAAAACCACCCAATATTCAATCTTTTTGCCTTGTTTGAGCTGTTCATCAGTATTGTAGAGATTATTGAATTCAATGATGTTTTTACCAATCTTCAAGTCAACATTCGGGTTCTTTTTGGCAGCTCGATATAAGTCGATAGTATAATTATATTTTGGTTTATTGGGAGGTGCCCAATCGGCATATTGAATTCTGTTGCCATTGAGCAGGATTTCAACTTCTTTATCCTTTTCTATCATACCTGCGGCATAAGATATAACCACCCTGGTATTATCGATAGCAACATCGAAGGAAATTTTCAGACTTTTTTTGTGAGGAATACAACTGCCACAATGTCCATAATATTTGTTCAAAAAACCTTTCCAATATTTTTCATTGTAGTGAACAACATAATCGCTTTGATCCTCGACTTTTTTCTTGGTGGTTTCTCCGGAAGAAAGCAAGGAGGTTACTCCCCAGAACAGAAGAACAAAAAACAGAGATACTGCTGCAATAATATAGACTTTGCCCTGTTTTGTTTCCCAGAGAGTATCAACTTTTTCCAGAATATTTACATCTTTGGTTTCATGATCCAGATTATTACACTGTTTTTGGGAAAGTTGAATAACCTGGGTAGGTTCCCCGGCTGAATCAATATCAAGATTTGAAAACATGAGGTTTACTACACCGGTGGTAATATAATCACCATCTTTGAGTACCTCTGGCTCCATGAGAACTTTGCCGTTCAACCTGGTTCCATTGGATGAACCAAAATCTTCAACCAGAAAAACTCCTCTTTTCCCCCATACTCTTGCATGGTTTCTGGAAATACTGTTATCGATAATTACGATTGAATTATCATCAGTCCTGCCAATAGTGGCTTCTGTTTCGAAATGATATTCTTCTCCCCTGTGTCTTCCATCCTGAATGGTAAGAACAAAACCGAAAGAATCTTCCTTCTGTTTTTTTTTGGTATTAAGATTATAGTGTTTTTTGCGTCTCCCCATTTTATACACCGCCTCCACCACTCATGAAGGAATAGACAATGGGACCGAAGAGCACCATGAAAACAGTTGGAAAAATACACCCAACCAGAGGGAAAAGCATTTTAACAGGAGCCTCGTTAGCCTTTTTTTCTGCATATTGGGTACGATCTATTCGCATTTGAACAGATTGGATTCTTAAAATTTTACCTAAAGATGTACCCATTCTGTCAGCCTGCACCAGGTTAGTAACAAAAGCTGAAACCGGACCGATTTGAACTCTTTTAGCCATATTACGCAAAGATTCTTCTCTGGTACGTCCCATCCTGATTTCAGATAACATTAGAGAAAATTCTTCGGTGAGAGGACCGTCTTTGGCCTTGTCAATAACAGTTTTTATGGCTGCCTGAAAATCAAGACCCGCTTCAACTGAAAGAGTAAGCAAATCCAAAGCATAGGGAAAACTGCGAACGATCTTCTTTTGACGTCTTTTTATTTGATCCCGGAGCCACTGGTAAGGAAACAAGAACCCCAAAACCCCAACAATAATTGAATAGGCCAGCCTGACTTCAAAGAAATTCAATAAAACCAGAGCAAAAAGAGCAAAACCCACCGCGGAGATTTCTTGATAAACAGTAAACTCTTCTACTGTCAATTCATCATCACCCATGGCAATAAATTTCCATTTCATCTTTTCTCGATATGCTTCACTGAAAAATCTCGATTGGGCGGCTCCCAATTTGCGAATGAAAATCTTCTGTGCGGTTTTGGCAACAGAATCACCCTCGCCAGCTTCGTCAGAAGCTTGATCCATGAGTTGTTTTGGATAAAGTCCGATAAAAGCAAGAAAAATTGCTCCACCGGAAAAAATTACTGCAACTAAAATTAAAGTTGAACTACTCATATTTACACATCAATATCAACGATTTGATAGATCCAAAAAATACCAATTGCTTCTGAAACAATGATAACTCCAATCATAATTTTACCAAAATTTGAAGCCAGAAAGGGCCCCATAAGATCTGGACGCATGAAATTAAGAACAACTCCCAGAAAAAAAGGCATCAAACCCACAACCCAGGCTTGCATCTTACCTTGCGAAGTAAGAGCAGCGATCTTACCTTCAAGACGAAAACGCTCTCTGATTGTAGCAGCGATAATTTCGTACATTTCAGCCATGTTACCACCTAATTTCCTGGAAACATTGGTAGCAGTAACCACCAAATCAAGATCTACTGATTCAACTCTGCTATTGAGGTTTTCCAAAGCTTCTTCCATGGGAAGACCCAATTTGATTTCCTTGACAGTCAATTGAAACTCTTGACCCAAAGGGGGAGGAACTTCGCGTCCGATACTCTCAAGACCCTGCTGTAAAGTTAAACCTGCCTTGAAGGCGGCTGCAAGTTGTGCCAAGGCGTCCACAAGTTGTTTGTTGAACTTTTTTACTCGTTTTTTCCTGATAACTTTGATTCCCCAGAATGGTATAATGAAACCTATATTAAACAAAATGGCAGCTCCAAAGATGCCAAAAATTACAAATCCAAGCAAAGCAAGAACAAAAGCAATGATCAGAGTGATAGTAACCAATTGGCCGGGAGTGATGAATAAAAACATGTCACTCAAAGTGGCGGTTCCTTTGGTAGCGTATTTGTCCTCATAAAGTTCAAGAGCTTTAGTTATGACACTGAACACATAGAGGGTCAGAATCAGGGTTGAAACAAAAAAGAATAATACTGCAAATCCAAGCATGTTTATTCAACTATCTGCGATTGATGGGAATGTTCTTGCCAACACCGCGAAGAATTTTAATGGTATCAAGAGTGTGAATTCTTTTCATTCTGAGTTTCTTTGCCCTCTCCCTGGTGAGGAGAGTTTTGAGGGTAGTCCAGGCTCTTTCTTCGATAAGTCCCCGATCATCAGGATTTCTGAGAGTAAAAGTTATTTTACCAATTTGCTGAGCTAAAACCAGCATCTCGGCTTCACCCGGCATCATCAACAAAGTGACTGTTTGAAACTTATGGTTTCTGGAACTGGGATCATTGACCCCGGCCCCTTTGTTTCCGGTTTTCAGAATAATAATATTTTCCAAAATAGTAAGGGCAACCATCTGGGCGCTTTTCCCGGCCATGTTCTGGAAAGTTCCGATGATATCCACATGATCATTTTCACTGAGCCAATAACCAATGGAGGAAGAAGGATTGACAGGAATTGTGATAGCTCGTCCTCCAGCCCGCAATTTCTGGCCCAAACTCAATTCTTTGGTCTGGCCTTCGAGATTGTGATAATAAATAGGCTGACCCTTTTCAATGGCGTGCATAATTAATTGACGACGATTGAGCTCGAGATCGCCGGGCGTCAACATGGACTCAGTATAATATCTGTCAGGAATATCACCTTCTTCTACTATATCAACTGTCAAAGGGGTACGAGGCCTGATTGGCTGAGCTGCTACCAGAATTTTAGTAGTTGTCCATTTTTCACGAATTTTTCTCTGTTCGTTGCTGATGATTCGCTGAACAATATAAGCAGCCATAATGGCTAAAAGTACGGCAATAATAATTGGCGCTTTGCCTTTCATTATATTTGTCTCCTGTGTCTGAATCTTTTTCTCAAGAAAAAGAAATTACAAAATTAGCGGAACCGTGTTTTTTGAAAAAATATGATCTGATACTATTTAAAACACTAAAACAACAGTAATTCACAAAAATAGATACCGGAATTTTATCCAGTTGAAAAATAATAGCAAAGATATTCCTGACAACAACCTGCAAAATCAAAGTTT
>JAQICJ010000011.1 GCA_027858615.1 Deltaproteobacteria bacterium | reverse complement strand
AGGGGTTGAGAAATTTGAGTATTTGAAGAACATTAGCTGTAGTTGTACTTTTATCTTCCAGACTATTAATCTTTTTAGACATTTAATCCCCTTTCAAAATATTGGATATTTCTACATTTGATTGCAGGTAAGAAGTTTGAAAATAAATTTTCATGAGATGATAAAAATTCCATATAAAAATCTGTTATAGAAAGAAATCTCTCCATGTCAAGATTAAGAACAAATAAAACCCCTTGAATATGGAAAAACTTGGTTTTTACTGGTATTAATATCATGATGGTCGGCAGTCTGTTTCTATTCCTGGATAATTTCTGATTTAAAACAAAAATATTCAACAATGTTAAAATTTTTCAGTTTTTCAATTTTTATTTTGCTACTTTTCACATCTCTTTCTGTCAGAGCCGGAGATCCTGCCATCAATTGGAAAACACTGAAAACTAAAAACTTTATTATTCATTATCCCCAGAAATACAGAAAATCTGCTGAGAAAACAAAAGTACTTGCAGAAAAAGCACATCAACTTCTGGTTCCTTTCATGAAATGGCAGCCTGCTTCTCCAACTCACATAGTAGTTTCGAGTTTCACAGATCAGGCCAACGGTTCAGCAACTGTTTACTACCGAAAAACAATAAGAATCTTCATAACCTATCCTTCCAATATTTCTACTTTGTCTGATTTTGACGATTGGCTCTGGATTCTTCTGGTTCATGAATATACTCATATCCTCAACATGGACACCAAGGGCAAACTTCCCCGTTTGATCAACGCAATTTTTGGTCAACTCTGGGTCCCAAATTCCTTTCTTCCCACCTGGATTATTGAATCCATGGCCGTGTACAGTGAAACCACTTTTTCTTCCAAAGGACGAAACCGCTCAGCTATTTATGACATGTATATGCGTACAGATATTCTTTCCGGCAGATTTTTGCGTCTCGACCAAATATCAAGTGCACCTGTTCCCTATCCCCATGGCACAATTCCTTATCTTTACGGTTCAAGATTTATCTGGTTTCTAGCCAAAAAATTCGGTGATAAAAATATTGGACTTTACAGCCATTCCTATGGCAAACGAAATATACCCTGGGGGCTCAATAAGAGTTCTCAACAGACCTGGGGTAAATCCATTGAAAATTTGTACAAAGAATTTAAAAACCAGCTCAAACTTAAATACCAATATGTCGAAAGCAGAATTATCGACCGGGGCATCAGAGAGGGGAAAAATATTACCAAATCCGGAGAATATAACTTCTATCCTTCATTCCACCCTGAAAAAAAGGAGCTCCTTCTTTTCAACAGTTCCGATGGTCATTCTCCCCGCAGTCTCAAGATAGCAACCGTAAGCAAGCATAAAACTATCGAAAAAATTCAAACTGTTTTCAATCCCATTACAGCTGCAGGAAAAGGCATCTGGTTTGACTCATCTGTGTATTTTCACCAACTTGAACTCCACAAAAAAGTATATTCTTTCAATGATATTTTTTCCTTTGATTTGAAAACACAAAAACTAAGGCAAATTACCCAAGGCAAAAGGATTAATTCACCAATACCAATAAAGAATGGATTTTATGCTGTAAAATCATATGGCACCAGATCTGATTTGGTGTTTTTGGATAAAAAGGGAAATTTAAAAAATACAATCCTGAAAAATAAGGTTGATACATACATTTATACCCCGGCCCTGTCTCCTGATCAGAAATACCTGGCTTATTCCATCTGGGAAAAGGGCAAAAGAAGGATAAAACTTCTCCATCTCAAATCTGGAAAAATTGAAACCCTTACCTCTGATATGAGGATGAATGCTGACCCTGTCTGGACACCTGATCAAAAATATATTATTTTCAGTTCGGATCGTACCGGAATTTTTAACCTTTATGCTTACGAACTCAAAAACAAACAGGTTCACCAGATTACAAATCTGACAGGAGGAGCTTTCAATCCCAGTGTTTCTGCAGATGGAAAAACCATTGCCTACAGTGGTTACAACAAAAAAGGCTATGACATCTATCTCATTGATTTTGATATTGACAAGTGCCTTGCTCCTTTACCCTCTCCTCCAACTGTCAAACCACTTCAGTTTTTTTCGAAAGATGATGGAACAGGAAAAACCGGCGATTATAAACCTTGGAAATACTTGCTTCCGGTTGCCTGGATGTTTGATTACGGTTATACTCAAAGTTCGGCCTTCAATCTGACCTTATTTGGATTTGATCCGATAAACCATCATTATTATGATTCTGACCTGACTTGGTCTTTACTGGACGACTATTACAGTTTCAACTTCAATTACGAGTACAACCGTTTTAAATTCCCTGTTTATGCTAGTTTTTTCGCCGGCAACTATCAGAAGAACAATATGTGGATCAACGACCAATGGAAAGATTACGAGTGGAATTACTACAAGGCGGAAATTTCTTCCACATATCCTCTGTTAACAAAGATGAGACGCTCCCTTTACGTTTATCTGACTGGAAATATCTACCGAGGAATTCCTGAAAACAATCGACCTGTTCCCCGTCCAGATTCAACCCTGCCTCAATATCCGGAACAACTGACTAAAAGTTCTGTAAAATTGGGTGGCTATTATTATTCCACCCGTTCTTCAACCTATGCTTTGAATTGGGAATCAGGACTATACGCATCAGTTTATGCTCAGGCAGATTTCTCTTCATCAAACGAAACAATCTATAAATTCAGTGCTCAAGGTATTTATCGCAGAAAATTACCTTTCGGTAAACACTGGGTTCTGTCTTTAAACTTGAAAGCCGGCAGTTCCGTCAACAGCAGCAGTTCCCAATTTGTTATTGGAGGAACCCAGTTTAGAATGAAAGAGAAATTCCAGCCCTGGAACATTAATTACAATAATATCC
Organism: Deltaproteobacteria bacterium; assembly: GCA_027858615.1. Lineage (GTDB taxonomy): Bacteria > Myxococcota_A > Polyangia > HGW-17 > HGW-17 > JAQICJ01. The sequence continues at coordinate 671 of JAQICJ010000011.1, read as the reverse complement.
ATGGTTTTCCCAACTATAACGAGTTGGGAAAACATTATTACTCATCTAGCATCTACCTGACTTTCCCCCTCGGGTGGATAGATTGGGGAATTTCCACCCTCCCCTTTTATTTACGCAGATTTTCAGGTAAAATTTTCTTTGATGCCGGCAAAACATTAAATAATGAACTGGAACTTAAAACTCCCTTAATGGCAATGGGCGGTGAATTTAAAATAACAATGTTCCAGGGTTATCAGGCCAAAGTAGACCTTATCTTCGGTTTCTCCCGCGGATTTGGAGAATATGGAGAATGGACCTGGTATTCAGCCATTTCTTCTCCTTTACCAACTTCTATCAACAATATTTTCAGGTGAACAGATGTATAAATTTTTCTGCATTATTGCAGTTTTAACAACAATGCTCGTTTCTTCGTGCAAAAAACCTTCTGAAAAATCTGAAATCAAAATTCCGGCGAAAACCAGCCTGGAAATGCATTACAAAAGCCCTCAGAACAACTCTGATCTCAGTAGATTTTTCGGAAAAAAATATCTGAACAAACATATTTTGCAAAATATAGTTGAAAATACTGAATATTTTGATCTATGGGTTTTTCCTCCCCAGATTGAAATTCGAAGGACAATCCCCCTTTTTGCTTTCTGCATGAAGGGAACTGCAAAATCCTATGTATATAT
>JAQICJ010000310.1 GCA_027858615.1 Deltaproteobacteria bacterium | reverse complement strand
CAGATTAGCGATGACGACGAAGTGGAAGAACTCCAAATTGGCGATGACGACGAAGTGGAAGAACTCCAAATTGGCGATGACGACGAAGTGGAAGATTTACTCAAAGATAATCAAAATCTTACCTATGATGAAATAGACATCTCCACTACAACGGAAATCAAAATTGTTGAAGACAATCAAAAACCTACCTCCCAAACCAATATCTCCAAAAAAACTTCCGCTGAATCTGAAAACCAAAATAGCAAAAAAGAGTAAAAACTAAAAAAACTTTCGGATCAGGCGGTAAATTCTGGTAAAATCACTTTTACAGAATAATTCTTTCCAATTTTGGATATTTCGACTATCTAAACTTTTTTACATGTTCTTTTTATCCAAACTAATGGGTTTATCATGAAATATTATCTTCTTAGATTATTGCCTTTTTTACTGCTGATTTCTGTTGTTTCGATCTCATGTGATGACAACTCCACAGAGAACAACAATAACAACATAAATAACTCCCAGACTCTGCCTTTACGGGAAGATTGTACCCACTATTTTGTTTATGAAGGACAAGGAGCTTCCTCGGTAAAACTTGTGGGTTCCTTTAACGAGTGGCAGCTTGAAAGCGGTTATTCCTTACTCCAGGATGGCTTCAACTGGACATTGGCCGTAACTTCCAACCCCCACAATGAAAAGGCCGATCTTATTTTGCTGCCTCCAGGCAATTATCCCTATAAATTCATTATTGACAACGAAACCTGGATTATGGATGATAAAAATCCCTACACTATTTATGATAAAACTCAGCAATTCGAAAATTCACTGCTGAGTCTGCCCCAATGTGAAGCACCTCAAATATATGAGGAAAGCTCCGTGGTTGATTTTGAAAACGGAGAACTGGTCTTTACTTTTCAACTCGCTCTCTCCCACCGTAACAGCGGAATCCGCGATGTCCAAGCCACTGTATACGAAGGGGAAGAAATAATTGAATCCAACCTTGATTACAACAATGATACCGGACAGGGCACAATCTCTCTTCAGGGTTTGAGCCTGGGCAAATACAATATTAACATCATCGCCACCAACACCGTCGACAATAAAGTCGACAAAACCTTCCCTGTCTGGTTTGAAGAAAAACAGAAAAACTGGGAAGATTTTATTCTTTATTCCATTTTCGTAGATCGTTTTCACAACGGAGATCCTGCCAACGACAAACCCATCGAAGAACTCGAAGAAATAGTCAACTGGCAAGGAGGAGATTGGAAAGGAATCACTGCTAAAATTCAAAGCGGGTATTTTGATGATCTGGGAATCAACTCCCTGTGGATTTCAACCCCTATGGATAATCCCGATTATGCCCTTCCTGGTGATTGCAATCAGGTTTTCAGTGGCTACCACGCTTATTGGCCCCAGTCCGCCAGAAAAACCGAAAATCATTTCGGCACTGCTGCCGATCTTAAAGAACTGGTGCAGGCAGCTCACAAAAGAGGGATCAGAGTTCTCATCGACTGGGCAGCCAACCACATTTTCATTGAACATGAACTTCACCAGGAGTATTTTGGCAATCCCTACTGGTTCAATTACCCCGGTTCCAGCAACTATGAAGATTTTTGGCGTAACAAATGCGGAGAACTGGGCTGGAACGAATATGCTCTAACCTGCTGGTTTACTGAGTATCTTCCAGACTACAACCATCGCAACCAGGAACTGGTGGAACAAATGATCACTGATGCCATCTGGTGGGTTAACACCTTCGACCTTGACGGCTTCAGAGTTGATGCAACCAAACATATTCGCTCCAACTATTTAAAACTTCTGCGTCGAGAGTTGGATCGTGAATTCACCACATCCACAGCACCTTTTTATATGGTTGGCGAAAATTTTCTGTATGATTACAACATTCTTGACGAAAAAATTTCACCGGCAGAATTGAACGGCCAATTTGACTTTCCCCTTTATGGTACCATCCGTTCCACCTTTATTCCTGCCGAAGTGGATTTAACTCAACTCAACTCCTTTGTCTACAGCAATTTCATCGACTCCCAGTCCATAACCAACCTTGACTGGAACCAATCAGGATACAACATTTCCGGAACTCTCATGGGAAACTTCTTGGGCAATCACGATGTGGAAAGATTTTCATCAGTAGCTGCCGGAGATGCCAATGGAGACGGCTGTCAGATTTTTAATGAACCTGCTCCCCTGCAAACAAGTGATGAAAACATTTATAAAAGGATGACCGTAGCCTTTGGCTTTTTGCTAACTGTCAGAGGATTGCCAGTTATTTATTATGGAGATGAAATCGGCCTAGCCGGGGTTAAAGATCCTGACAACCGTCGCTTCATGATCTTTGACGAGACCAATCTAATGCCGGCTCAAATCGAGTTGAAACAGCTTCTTTCCTCCCTTAATCATCTCAGACTTGAATATCCATCTCTGAGACTGGGTAATTATGATGCCTTCCATGGAGAACCCTCTTGTCTGGTTTATCTGAAATCCTACGAAAATGAGAATATCCTGGTTGCTCTTTCGGGTCAGGCTGGATGCAATACTTCAGTCAACATGAAATCTGAATATAATTTTGCAGACGGCCAGCTTTTGGAAGAACTACTTTATGGAGAAGAAGAATTATCCATTTCCAACCAGACTGTTCAGATTTCAATGCCCGCCAACTCGGTTAGAATTTATCTGGTTCGTCCCTGACTGAAAACAGAATATTAATTCTCAACTATCACAACTGAAACCAATCGTTCAACAACATGGAAACAGTTGACCCCTGTACAAAAATCAATATTTCTTACAATATTATCCAATTAAGGTAGAAAGTGGAGGGATTCAACATCACGCTGGGGAAGATTGCCTAATACCGAAAGCAGTGAATCAGGCCAGGCAAAACGCAAGGCTGTGTTTCTGTCCATTTCGGCACCTCTGCCATTGGGGTAACTTGCGCCCTCTTGAACGTAAAGAAGCCCGTAAAAACGACCTGCTTCCGCCAACTCACCTGGTTGAATATCCAAGTCAACCATAGTTGTATAAACAGCACCGGTGCCATCTCCCAAATCAACTATTTCAAGAAATCTCATCTGTTGGGGCCAGTCAAGCAGGGAAGGGGATTGCAACTCCCAATAACCACAGCTTATATCTTCACCTTCTGGTGCAGGTCTGGGATATACTTTGTTTTTATGTCCATGCCCCACAATATGCAGCACTACATTGGGATGAGAGTTCAAAACAGCCTGCAATTGTTCGGAATTACTGCCTGCTTCATCGGAAGGATGGTGACTCATTATGATAATGATCTGATTATTTCCTTCCAGATATGTAAGTCGTTCATCCAGCCAGCTCAACTGGGCACTATCAATAGAACCGTCAGCCTTATTCACCCCGCTGTTGTTGGTGGTCGTGTCAAGACTGACCAGACTTACGGGATAGTTGGGAACCACATTCTCTTTGTACCAATAAGAAAAACTGCTATCTATATTCTCCTGTTCATAGCCATGACCTGCAGGCATCTGAACATCAGAATCAACAAAATAACCCATCCAATCGTTTAAAGAAACATATTCACGATTGGGATCCGGTGGGGTGTAACTTTCAGTGTAGAAATCGTCATTGACAGGCATATTGCAACGATCAGGAAGATCAGAATAACACCAAGTGTCAATGCAGGGAGGTTCTTCGAAACAGGTGGGAATTACATAATCGGAAAGATATATGGTGGCGCTGTCGCTGGTGGGATTGGCAATCATGGAGTCACTGACGGAACCAAGAGCCCAGTAGTCATGATTACCAAGACAGGAATACCAATCTATCTGGGAGTCTAATCCCTGGGCCTGAAAAGGATCGTGAGGATCGGGCTCTCCCGGAGGCAGAGGATCATCGTCGAGACCGGAATCAGGATCAACCAGGTTGCCTTCTACAACATTGAGAAAAGTGTTCAATTCCGTGAAAAGATGGTTATCGGTAATATCTCCGGTAAATGCTACAAAATCATGAGCCCGGGCTGGAATGAAAGAATTTATGGTTTTCATGGCTGCATCCAACAGATGGGGACTGTATGGCTCCTGAGGTCTCCAGGCTGAAGCAGCGGAAAAAGGTGAATGAATAGCCCGAGCCGGTGATTCTTCATCAACAATATGTACATCGGTCAATTGGGCGAAATAAGCAAGTGAATTGAGATTGTAAACAGAGCCGTCACTTTTTGCAGAAGCGTTGATATCGTCCCTTTCCAGATAGGGCTCTCCCGCAACTTTTTGAGTCTTGCCATATTGATGGCGCAGATCTTCGAGTTGCTCTACCTCTTCGAGAACTCCAACCACCATTTCAGAAACTGTAGTGGGAGGACGAGGGATTTCTTCTCCACCATCTGCATCTGCATCTGCATCAAGATCGCCGTCTGTGATATCCGTAACATCCTGAACATCTTCAATATCATTGACGACATCAAGATCACCGTCAATATCAACCCCTGCATCATTGTTGTTATTCAAAGTTGAAGAGGAATCCTCACAGGCTGATAAAACCACCGCACTTCCTGCCCCTGTTAAAAAAGTTCTTCTGGACAGTGAAAAAGTTGTTTGACCATTAAAGAGGGAATGCTTATTCTTACCTTCGTAATTATCCTTCATTTGAATACCTTTTCATTTCCCATTTCAAAACGGGGATATTAGCAGTTAACCGGCTTAAGGCAACAATCTGCTTTTCCATAATTACTGAACCCTTAAATACCGGGTCAGTTTGCCGGTTTTTTTTTGAACCTTCTGTACTTTAGAGATCTGCAAAATGAACAAAAAACCTGAACAGATTATAGCATCTTTTTCCCTGTTTCGAAAAAGCAAATTTATTCTTTTACTACTCCTACTCCTGGTCAACTCCAGTTGCACCTTCTTCCGAGTCGGGAAAATGTTGAAATATGATTTTGCCCCGGCCTTCAAGGAAGGAGACCCCAAGAAGATTTCCAGTTATTCCACCAGGCGTTTTGGCAAAGTCCTCAATAAATTCAACCAGCATGAACTTAAAACAATTTTGAATTTTGGACAGGACAGTGACAGTTCAGGAAAAACAAGCTCTGATGATTTCAGTTATGAAAGCTTTTCCCACAAAGGGAAAAGAGCTGTTTTCAAAGTCGAAAGTAATGGTTCAACTATCAGATTTATCTGCAAAAATGAAAAAGGTGATTGGAAAGTTGATGATATAATAATAAAAAACCTGGGCAACACTTTTTCTCTCCGTGATATTCTCGGTATCTTTCATACAATCAAGAAGGTGGTGGAAAAGTTGCAGCAAAACACTGTTCCCCGGACCTGGCTTTCTCCCCAACTTGCCAAGGCCACCGAAGTTTTTCTACCCTACTCTTTACATTATCTCAAAGATTTTCAACTTTTTCCCAAAAAGAAGAAAAAAGAAAAGAAGAAAAAAGAGAAAAACAGTTTTATTAAAAAGTTCAATCTTGACACTACCAACAAGGGTGGCAAGATCCAGTTTGAAACAAAATTAGGAGAGTTCAGGATTGATTTGCAAAGAAAAATTGATTTCTGGAAAATTCAAAAAATTGCTGTCAAACCGCCTGACAAACCAATTATTTCTTTAAGTGCACTCAGTAAATATTTCCACAGTATTCTGGAGGTCGCCAGTTTTGTTCTTTTCAAAAATAAGCATCCGAACACTGAAAAGAAATTTCAATTATTCCTGCAATTGTTTTCTCCAAAATTCAAAAAAAGCTTCAAAAAAACGGCTCCTTTGCTCCAAAACTTTTTAGCTTCCCTTTCCTTTTCCAAGCTCACCAATGTTTTAACCTCTCCACAAAAAGGAAATACCAAAATTTCCGACTCTAAAATAGGCAACTCTTGGCAACAATATCTTAATCTGTTCCATTATGAATTTGTCAGGGATAATCTATTTTTTCGGATCAACAGTAAAAAGTTTAAATTAGAATTTAAACTTAGTCCCCAAGGAAAAATAGCTGATATAATTTTGAAATATGAAAATCACAAAATTGAACTGGATGATCTGATCTCATTTATTCCCTGGTATTCCGTCCTAGCAAAATTTAACACAATTCCTGCAACTCCTGGGCAAAGAAGGGCAAAGCTCAATTCGCTGCTTGATCTGCTCCATGAAAATCACCTGACAGGAATCAAAGAAGCACTGCCAAATGAAATTTCAACCAAGTGGTGGAAGTTGATTTCCAAACTGCTGACTAAATCTGACGGCAGGAAATCTGCAAAAAACCACAATGCCGCCCTTGATTTCAACTTGAATTCTGCCAAAAAAATGATGCGAGATTTCCATTTCAGCAGTGATCAATCCGAGAGACATCTACAGGTAAAATTACAAATTAAAAATCAGCCCCTCTTGATTAAATTTTCAAGAAGTTCTTACAAATGGCAGCTTGCATCAATAAAATTGCCCGGTACCAACAGCGAGGAACTGCTGCAATGGATAAAATTGCTTCCTTTTGTGATCAATCTTTCTGAAGGTCTGATGCAAACTAATAGTGGGATTTTTCTCAAAGCTTTCAGTTCTGATTTTGCAGCCAATTTAAAATCTTCCTGGGAACTTCTATTCAAATTACATGGAAAAAAACTGAAAAAACTCTTCGGCCAAGTTCAGGAACTGGCACTCAAGAGAGTGGACTCTCACTCATTAAATTTGAATAAAAAAACTGAAAACAATCAAGCCAATACTGAAGCCTTTACCTTTCCCCGACTTGAACAAAAAGGCAAACTCCTCACTCTCAGTTTCAAAAAAGATAAATTATTTTTCAGAAAAAACTCCAACCACAACTGGGGACTTGCTTATTCAGATTCCCTCAAAATCGACAAAAAAAATCAATTTCAATTTATTGAGTTGGTTCCAATGTTGATTTCTTATTATTACGGATTACGTTCTCTTAAAAAACATTATCTGCGCAAGTTTAGTTCCTACAAGTTTAATCGTAATATCTGGAATAGAATTTCCAGAAAACAACTAGAATCAACTTTTCAGAGATTCAATATCCAAATTCCCGCGATCACCCCTGAGTTGATAGTTGATTCTCTGCTTCCCCAAAATTCAACTTCTCCAGCAACGCCTGGTGCTGATAACTCGGTCGATTTGCGTTCCTTTCATTTTTACAGATATCGACGCTGGCCCTTTGCTGAAATCATGCTCACCGTCGATGGCAGAAAATTGGATTTGCAGTATGGATGGCAAAAAAAACAAAAAAGATGGGTTTTAAGGGACATAAAAGTTGAACAGTCTTTTTTGGGCAAAATAAGCCTGTTGAAAAACCTGCCCCTCCTTTTGAAAAAGAAATAAAATAACCTTAAAACAGTAATAACCAGTTATTATTTAGTTATATCCTGGTAGAGGGGAAGATTAAGTTGAAAGACAGTTCCCTGGTTTGAAGATTCAGCCACTTTGAGTTCTCCCCGGTTGGTTCTGGTGATTTGCTGAGATAGAAAAAGACCCACTCCCGTTCCGTGTTTCTTGCCAAAGGTAATAAAAGGCTTGAAAATGTCCTTGATAATTTCAGGGGGGATCCCATTGCCATCATCTTTGATCAGAAATTGCACCTGTTTTGATTGTGGTAATACCTTGGTTTCAACAATAATGGATTTGGCTCCGGCAGATTTGGAATTTTGGATAAGATTGGCAAAAATGGTCTGTAGATGGTGAGGATTGCAGTTGATTTTTACATCTGGAAGCTGTTTGATCTGGAGCTTTTGTTGCAAATTCTGATCCGAATCAACATTGGTAGCGGAATCACCGGTGGTCAATTCGTTGAGATTGATTTTCCAGAGAAATTTTGAAAGCTCCGGAACCCAGAAAATATTTTTTTCAGATTTGGTGGTTACAAAGAATATTGTCTGTTCTTTCAAGTTCGTTATCAGTTTTTCTATTCTTTTTTCAAAACGAAGAGATTTGCTGAAAAGAGCTTCCAACGATTGTTGAATATCTGGGGAAAAATTATTTTCTGCAGCATTTACATTCAATTCTTCGATTTTTTCTGCCAACCAACTGGCACTCAGAGAAATCGGCAGAATTTTATTTTTGATGTTGTGGATATTGTCACTCATGGATAATTTGTATGATATTTCCATTTGAGACTGGGTTTCCCGTAAAAGTTGTTCCAGTTTGTCAAGGGCGTATTGGGATTTTTCTTTATCTTCCTTTAATTGACGCTTTTCCTCAGCTGCTTTGAAATTATGTCTGATAAAAACAAGATTGAGCAATAAAAAAACTTCGACGGGCAGATCCGGTTTGAAAACAGCAAAGATTATAAAACCGGGAAGAGTGATGATGATGAGAAAAAGCTCGGAATACCTGGTAGTAATAGTGTAATGGTGACACATGAACACATAGATGAACAAAAACAAATAGGATACGGGAAATTTGCTGATGGCAGCCACTGTCAAGATAGCCATAATATAAAAGATAATATCTAAAAGTTGAAGAACCGCCAGTATGTTCTTGCTTTTATTGGTACAATAATAGGAGATGAAAGAGAAAATTCCTGCCACAGCTGCAAAGGAAAGTGGGATGAAAACCAGTTTTTTATCTATGTATTCCTGCCAGAAGGTTAAAATAAGAACAGCGGAATAAAAAAACAGAATAATGGGGACAAGATTGGCAGGTCTGGCTTCTACTTTGACTACATCGGGGTCAAGGTTACTTTTGAACTTATTCCACAAATTTCCAGGCTTCAAACTTGCAAGTTCATCCCACATAGTAAATTTCCGTTTACGAATTCGGTACACTGATCTGGTTAAGAACAAATACGTGAAAATACTGAATATAACTCAGAAAGCAGACTTTTAAAATCATAATCAAGCAACATTTGAGTGGCCTCAAGTTGTTTTTGAGTTTCAGCCACTATTATTTCCAGTTCTGCTTCAGTGAAATCAAGCAGTCTTGGATCTTGTGTTTTGTAATCGGTAGTTATCTGGAGTCCAATTCCATAATACTCGCTCCATTTTAACCAATTATGGAGCTCATTACAATGAAATTTTTTATCAGGATCAAGCAGATTCGGGTATAAGGCCAAAAGCAGATAATAACTGAATTGTTTTCCCGAACTCAAGTATGCAACTTTAATATAGATATCGGGATTCCAATTTTCATGCTGCAATTCATAATATTGTCCATTTAACATCTGGGAACTGGTTTGAAATAAAAATCCACAAAGATTGAGATTATCTGAAGTTTTACATTTAGTAGAGACGGAGGAATATTTGTCTTGAAGTTTTTTTTGGTAAAAATTGGCAGCTGCTCCGGAAAGAGCAAACAGATGAGCCTGGGTATTGATCAAAAGGGATAAACTAACTTCTCCCATATATTTCCGGGCATCGTTATCCTGGAGATCATCTGTAAAAGAACAGGCAGCATAAAATAATTCCGCACAGATTCCGGCCATCTTGGCAAGCTCGGGAGTAACTCCCATGTCTGTGGCCAGGCTGTGGACAAGACCACCGGGGTGCTTTGCTTTACAATGGTTTATGGCAGGTTGAAGCAATTTTCGGGATTGCCTGTCAAGTTGACCTTTTGGTGATTTGGTCTCTGTTGTCAACCAGCCCCTGGTGGCCTTACTGATGAAAAAATTATTGGGATGGGTCATTTTTAAGGATATGCAATCACATCGCTGCCGGAGAACATATTGTTGATCTCTGGAACAACCTCATTAAAGAAGACGTCGTTCAACTTTTGTTCCAATTGTGGATCACCATCAGCAAGATCATGATGAATTTTTTTGAGATTGTTTACCAAAGATGAATCAAGATTGATGGTACCATCAGAATTGAAAGAAACAGCACCGGCCTCCATTAACATAGTGAGCCAATAGGGAGTTTTGGAACCAACGGGCATGAGAACGGGATAATTTTTCATTTGAACCTCCAATTGAAAAAATACAGGTTTGTAAAAATCAGAATTCCTGAAATTTCCTAGTTTTTTGCTTAATAACATTATAGTTGATTTTGCGAAAAAATGTAGAGCAAAAATAAAAAAATACCCCTGACAAGAATGTCATAGTTTGTAAATCAGGATTGAAGATGAATTGTTAAGGATGGTAACTGAAAGGAGAAGCAGGAATAAAAACAAAAAATTAGGAAAGGAGGATGTGCTTAAATTCTTAACCTGATAAATTCGAACTTATTCCTGCCTCGAACTATTGGAACTGAAGTGCTTATATTTAATTTAACATCAAAGTTTAAAAATGCACCTATTTTATGATTTTTTTTGCTTTTTCCGTTCTGCACTTTCAAATTGGAAGAAAAAACAATAATCAAACTCAATATCTATATCCATGACATAAATGTCGCAAATTTCCAGTTTATTTTAAAAAAAAATCTGTATCTAAGGGAATTAAAATTAATTTGCATTTTAAGTGTATGATAATATTAGAATCTAAAAAGCATCTGTTTTTCAGGCATCATTATTGCGATATAAAAACGACAGGTGTGCTTAAATTCTTAACTTAGCTTATTCTTACTTTTAATTTTTAGCTTAACCTGATTATTCTCTAGCTTATCTTTTTCTAACTTATCTTTTTCTAGCTTAGCTTATTTCTTTTTAGCTTAATTCTTTTTTAGCTTAATTAACATGGACTTAGTCCTTAGCTTAATTCCTCTTTAACCCAGCTTGCCTCAAGTAGTCCTTATGGAGTCTTTTCGGCTCCATCCCTCCTTTATTTTCAAATTTACAAGTAAAACCAGAACTGACTAATATAAAACTTAACCTATAGCAGGTTGAGTTGTTCGGCTTTAAAACTGGGATGTTCAGATTGGATTTGAAGATTACGAGTTATGGGTGAAACTTTTTCCAGGATGACTTTGATAATCTGTTCAGGATAAGTTCCGGGAAATTGATCCCACCATTCCACAGCCAGAATTTCTGGTCCTTTGACCAAATCATAAAAACCAATCTCGAAAAGTTCATCCTCGTGCCCCAACCTGTATAAATCAGCATGATAAAATTTATGGTCGGCACCTTGATAATGATTGATCAGGGTAAACGTGGGACTGGTGATCCAGATTCCCTGGGGAATTCCAAGTCCGTGACCCAATCCTTTGGCAAAATGGGTTTTCCCTGAACCAAGATCTCCGCAAAGGGCGAGGTTGGCGCCTTCAGGCAGAAGAGAAGCTGTCTGGCGGGCAAGTTCCATTGTTTGTGTTTCGGTGAGATTTTTAAAAAAACGACTTTTCACTTGTTTTCCTCATCTTTGTTTGTGTTTTCAAAATACTCCAAGCTCTTTGCAGCCCGATATTTCCAGATCCAAATTCCAAAGATGAAAATAAATATCGAAATAAATTGAGAAGTACTGAAAAACAGAACATTACCCCGGGGATCAGAACGGAAAAATTCAACTATAAATCTCTGAATAGCATAGCCCATCAAAAAGAAGGCAAAAATCTGTCCGTCAAATTTCTTTCTGCTTCTTAAATAGTAATAAGCCAGCAGAAAGATGATGAAATTAAGAAAAGCATGATACAACTGGGTGGGATGAACAGCCAGGGAATATTCGGCTCCCTTGACGATAAGCCCTGACTTGACCTGGTCGTCATAAGGCCCAAGCCCAGGAGCATATCTGACTCCCCAAGGCAAAGATGTGGGTTTGCCATAACAACATCCATTGAGCATGCAGCCTATACCCCGTGTGATCGCCAGACCAAAGGGCAGAATATAGCCGAAGATATCGGTGATTTTCCATTTTGGCAGGCGGAATTTTTTGATCCAGAAGAAGGCAAAAAGCATGGCAAAAATAAAACCGCCGTAAAAAACAAGTCCACCTCTCCAGACTTTGACGGCAGCAAAACAATCTCTTTGGGGATAACAGCGGCTGCTGGTTTTATCACACAAAAAACCACTACCACACTGGGCATCACTGAAACACTTTGCTACATCAGGTCCCCCGGGACCCACTGGCACTTCCACCTTCACGGGATCCACACACAGATTTACATAATCAGTAAATTGACCGTCAGCCACTACGTGCAGAAGTCTGGCTCCCAGCAAGGAAACCAGGATAATCAGAACCCCCATATCATAAAGTCTGAGAGGATTGATGTTCAGTTTGCGGGCAGCTCGCTCAAGCAGGATCAATCCAACCAGAAAGGCCAGGGCCAGAGCCGTAAAATAGGCGGGAAATGTAATTTCTCCCAATAAAGGAAGACTAAATCTCAATAAAACTGGATTCATTTTATCTCTCTAATTTCCAAACCTGCAACAACAACAACAACAACAACAACAACTATTGAAGCCTGTTTCCACTGGAGAAAACCAGTGAAAATTTGGGATGAAACAGGTTTACATCTTTTATTCTTGTTTTATACTGGCATTTATGAAAACACCAAAAATACTCCAAACAGATTATTTGGTTATCGGATCTGGTTTATCTGGTCTGTACTTTGCCCACCATGCATCAAAACATGGGAAAGTGACCATCATAAGCAAGAAAAAAATTATCGATTCTACCTCCTACCTGGCTCAGGCAGGAATTGCTTCAGTATTGTCCAAAGAAGACAGCCAAAAATCTCATATTGAAGATACTATAAGAACCGGTGCCGGTTTGTCCAATAGAAAAATTGTCGAAATGGTAGTATCTGAGGGTCCCGATCGAATCAGAGACTTTATCGAAAATTTTGGAGTTTCCTTTACCCGCCAGGAAGACGGCTCCCTGGATCTTGGTCTTGAAGGTGGTCATTCTAAACGCCGAGTAGTCCACGTCGATGATTTCACAGGCAAATCACTTATCAACACTATCAAGGAAAAGGTCAAAAACAATCCCAATATCGAAATTTTTGAAAACACGATGGCTGTTGATTTGCTAAGCATGTCCAAATACAATAAACCAAACAGTTGTTTTGGAGCTTTTGTAATTCAGCCCGACTCAATTGACATAAATATAATAATCGCCCGGGCTACGATTCTGGCTACCGGAGGAGCTGGTAAAGTATATAATTACAGCTCAAATCCCGATACCGCAGTTGGTGATGGGATTGCAATGGCTTACAGAATTGGTGCTCAAGTCAGCAACATGGAATTCATCCAGTTTCATCCCACCATCCTTTATCATCACCAGGCCAAATCTTTTCTGATCAGCGAAGCTCTGCGCGGTGAAGGTGGAATTTTGCGTCTCAATGATGGCACGGCTTTTATGTCCAAGTACAGTGAAAGGGCTGAACTTGCTTCCAGAGATATAGTTGCCCGCGCCATCGACTCGGAATTGAAAATCAGTGGTGAAGATTGTGTTTTCCTCGATATGACCCACCTCGATGGAGAATTCCTCAAAGGAAGATTTCCTAATATCTACAAAAATTGTCTCAAATATGGAGTAGATTTCACTAAAGATCCCATTCCCGTTGTTCCTGCCGCCCACTATACCTGTGGAGGTATTCAAACCAATAAAAATGGCCGCACTACAGTAAACAATCTCTTTGCCATAGGTGAATCAGCGCATACGGGAATGCACGGAGCCTGCAGACTTGCCTCGAACTCGCTGCTGGAAGCTGTAGTGTTTGGATATCGTGCTTCCCAAGCTGTAAAGGATTGCAAAATGTCCAGGCCTCGAACCATCATTCCCTGGAAAAGCGAAAAAGCCGTATCTTCCGACGAAGGAGTTGTAGTTACTCACAACTGGGATGAAATCAGAAGAACCATGTGGAATTACGTGGGGATTGTTCGCTCGGACAAAAGACTGAAGCGAGCAAATACCCGCATAAAAATGATCAGAGAAGAGATTCATAAATATTATTGGGATTTTTTGGTTACCGCCGAAGTTATTGAATTGCGCAATCTGGCTCTGGTAGCTGATATTATCATCCATGGTGCCTCTCGCCGTCTGGAAAGTCGAGGCCTTCACTACAATATAGATCATCAGGAACGCTCATCTTTTTATCTTAAAAATACCGTTCTTGAACGAGGAAACGGACCTGCACACACTTAAAATATGAAACCAAGATTATTCATCAAAATACTTCCCATTTTAGTTTTACTGATTTCCTGCAAAAATACCGAAAACAACAACGATTTTACCGATAATAAACAGAAAACAGTTGTCAAAAAACAAAACAAAAACAGTAAAATCCCCCTTCAGAAAGAAAAAATTGTTTATGAAGGCAATGTAAAAGTTTTAAATGCCAGTATTAATCCCTTTGGAAAAACAGACCATATCAATGCTGGACAAGCAATTCCTGTTTTTTTCAAAATCAAAGGCTTTTCTTCTCGATACCCACTCACCGGCAGCCTGGAAATCGCTAACTCCCAAAGAACCGTTCTAGTTCAAAAAACCGAAATATACCGTAAAGGAAAGTCCACTGGTAAAGTTATAATGGCAGGCTTATCCACAACATCTTCTTTGGTCTGGCCCGAAGGAAAATATACATTGCTTGTCAAACTTGAACAGCCTGAAACCAAGAGATCCCTCAAGCTTTATCTGCCTTTCAAATTAAAAAACAGTCACAAACCATCTAATCGCTTTAATATCAGTAAAATTATTTTTCCCAAATTTACTGCTGCCGCCAGTCAGATACATCTCTGGCTTTTACTTGAAAATCCATCCTGGAAAAAATCAAAAGAAAAATATCAGGCAGAAATGATTTTCAAATGGACAGTCAACAACAGTGAATATAAACATTTGATATCTTTGCTTAATAATCATCAACCGAAAATTATCTGGCACAAAATCACCTTGAACGTTCCTGCTGAAACAGGAAAAACCCCTTTTATTTTCTCTTTTCAAGAAAAACATTCCAAAAAGAAAATTAAAATCTGGAAAAATGTAGAAATTTACCCAACAAATTCACTTTTGCATAATATCCACTTTTATTCTCCGGGAGGTGAACCCCAAAATATCTGGCATCGCCAAGACAGTGGTTTTTTAACCTTTAATAGTGGATTCTCTGAAGTTGGTGGCAAGTTGGATCTGGCTGTAATTGACCGACAAGGTGAAATTCACCTGGTCAAAAAAGGAATAAAAGTAAAAGCTCAAAAATTGAAAGGACCCTTCTCCATTCCTGAATTTTTTCCCTCAGGGAAATTCACTGTTAAACTAAGACTTCAAACAAAAGATAAAACCAAAGAGCGCCACTTGAAGTCACTGGTTTCAGGAAAAAGATTCACCTATTCAACCCGCATGAAAGCTCAAAATATAAAATTTTATCAAGATCAATATTTTCCACTGAATCCCTCCGGATTTCTGAAATCAAATCAAAATTACAATCTCAGTTTTATCCTGTCTGGATTTAAAAACAAAAAGATTGCAAAATCCTTGCAAAAAAACTCACAAACTCACAAATATAATCTCATTAAAGTTGGAGCCGAATGCCAAATACAACTCACCGCTCCTCTTGAAAGCGAACCAGCAGTTGTTTCCCGCCTGGGAAAAGTCAATCGCACTACTTTACACGGAGTCCCTCGCCTCAGATTCAACTCCTCCTGGAAACTTCCCCAGATCAAACCCGGTCGTTATATCATGAGACTGAACTGTCAAGATCTCAACTCAGACCGAGCCTCCCAAACCATTAAAACCTTAAAAATAAAATAATAAAACACCTGACCAGGTCAAGTGTTATAGTGTTTCCACTTTCGTCCCTAAAGTGCAATAGTGTTCTCACATTTTTGTAATTACGGCATGTGTG
>JAQICJ010000299.1 GCA_027858615.1 Deltaproteobacteria bacterium | reverse complement strand
ACTGATTGCTGCAATTATTCTTATCAGCCCTTCTTTCAAAAATAACCAAATAGGGAGTTGAAGGACCAAAGTGCCAATAGCCGGAGAATCTCTTAAAAAACTCCCAGGTATTTTCCTTGTTTTTCAAATTTCCATCTTCACTAATATGTACTTTAATTTCATCCATAAAATTATTTATCTTTAAAATCCTTTACCAACATCTTTCCATTCAACATATAATAAAAAAACTGAATTCACAAAATTTCAGTTGTGGTTTTTAAAAAAATAGCTCTCGAATAATATACCTCGGCATTTTACCGATAAATATAAATCAGAAAAAAATAATTCTGCTATAAACATAATAATTGAAACCTGGATAAAAAACAAATTAAAGATAGGATTAACTAGCAAAGTATAATTTTTAATAATTACAACTTGTTGTGAAATTTTCCATAATCAAGTTGTCTTTTGATCTCAATATTTTAAAAATTACAGGAGAAAAATCTATCTGTGATCTGTTTTCTTTTTTTCTGGTTCTGATTTAACCGGAGGGCCTTTTCTGGTCCAGCCAAAGGGAAACATCAAAGAAATATCATCGGGATCGAGATCAGCATTTAGAGGACGACCTTCAACAGAAAGAAAAAAACTTTTGATCTTGCCGGGCACGGGAAGGTGAACCAACCTGGTTATCTTATCTTTGGTCGATTTGTAAGCAAGGGGCACAACCCAGGATAGATCTCCCTGGTTTTGAATTTTTATTTCAACTCCAACTTTCTTTTTGATCACGGAATTGATTTTCGCCTTGATAAACAAGTTCCTCTCAAATATCTCAGAAGAAAATCTTTTATTTAAATTCAGAATCTCCAACAATTGCGAGGGCTGATAAATATATTTCAATCCATAGAGTTTTTCCTGAATCTGGGGGCAAAAAGTCTGCTTACAATTCCATTGCAATAACCCGCTCAATTTAAGAATTTTCTGAGCATCCACAGCCTTGCGGGAGGAAGGAAGTTTTTGGGAACCGAAATTCAATTTCAAATATTGCTGCTTAAATTTGTTCAAACATGAAACTCCTTTTTTGTGATCAAGTTTTCCAAGATTATGACAAAGCAATGCAGCCTGCAGATGATTGGAACCAAAACCCTCAGAACTTAAACAAACAGGAAGATTTTTGTTTAATTTGGCTTTTAGAATGTCAGCACAAGATGGAGAAGGCGGTAAAATATAAAGGGAGAAACCGGAATCTTCATTTTTTTGCTTCTTCCTGAATAGAATGAATTCATTGTCAAGGGGGAACCTGGCTAAAATCTGTCTGCATTTAGCCCTGACCTCCAGATACTTTTTTATCTTTTTCAGTGCTGCAGCTTGATTCTTTCCATCAAATGCCTGTATTTCAATTTTTTTAAGGTTCATTTTTGCCGGATTACCCTTGAATAAAACCATTTCCAGAGAAGGTCCTGATCGGGTCCATTCGGTTTTTGTCCTGGTTTTAGCCATTTCAAGCCCGGGCAAATGAAGGCTCCATTTCTTTGCATCATATTTCAATTTATACTTGAATTCTCCCGGCAAAGAAGTTTCACTTACAAATTCAATTGTAGATGGAAGAGGCAAAAGCTGTGCAGTAACAAGAACATATCCACTTTTCTGAGATGGTTCAATTTTATCAACTCTTCCTTTTTTATAAACTTTCAACCCGAATTCAACTTTTAATCTTTTAATTTTGCTATTTATTCCGGTGATTACAGTCAATCCGGACTTCCGTTCATCTATGACTGCGTTATCCACTGCATGTATTCTGATTCCCGGATCGTGCAATAAATTGATTCTTTTCAAATTGGCTTCGCTTTTAATCTGATAATCAGCCTTGCCGTTGAAAAATCGGCCATTCCACCTTAAAGAATACGTAACTTTGATTATTTTTATTTTGTTGGCATTTTTGTTTTTTACTGCGATTTTTTTTTCTGAACTTTCGGCTTCAGTAATTTTTACTTCTCTTAATACCGGTTTTTCAGGCTGTTTGTTGTGAGCTTTTTCCTGACATCCAAACAGAAAAAAAACACCAATCAGTCCTGGAAAAATAATAAGCGATAAAACCGAAATTTTGCCTGAAAAGTTATTGTTTTTTGAAACGACGGAATGTTCAATCATTAATTACCTCAATTTCAATTTGAAATTAGGGATTTGCATAAATTTCAACTTGTTTTACTGGAATAAAATCTGATCAAGATAGAATGGAATCGAAGGAGGTAATGTAAAGATAAAAGGTGTTAAGGAGAAATCAATTTACTACAAGCTCAAACTTTTTCAGAACTTTTTTTCGAGTTTGACTGCTTTTGGGGGTAATGGCCAGAACCCGCTTTGCCCTTTTCAGAGCCAGTTTGTTGCTACCATTTTGTTTATAGGAAACAGCTTCATTATATAATTCGATGGCTTTTAATTCTAAACTTTTAAACCCTGCTCTCAATTCGGTAGTATCATCAGGATCCAAATCCATTCCCTTTTTGAAGAACTTGAAGGCATCTTCATAACGCATTATATCAAGTGCTTTTTTCCCTTCTTCATAATATTTTTGAGATAAACGGTTGGCGATATTGCGATGGTATCGGCTTTTATGTTCACCGGGGAAAATTTTCTTGTCCAACTTGAGAACTATATCCCAAGATTTTTTAGCACCTTGGATATCATTATCTCGAATCTTGGTTTCACCGGATTCATAAGTTTGAACAATAGTCTGCAGATGACCGATTAACTCTGTAATTTCACTTGTATGCTTGCGATAACGACGACGACCTCTGTAAGTTTTTGTAAGTTTTTTAAGTTTATTAATGGCTTCTTTGGGATTACCCACAAAATAGGTAACAACAGCATCCCCGATTCCTCGCTAATATTTCTTTATGATTTTTTCAACAGCTATGTATGCCCACATTTCACTGAGCGGGATGCGTTCATTGAGGAAACGTTTGGCTTTGCATTTATAATTGCCTTTGTGCCATCTCAAACGTTTCTGGACAGTTTTTAACTTGTGCCTGATGTCTTCTTCAGCCTCAACATTATCAAGTTTGGAGTCAAGTATAAAATAAGCGCACAGGTTTTCAAAAGATTTTTTATAATTTGTTTGCTTGTATTCAGTAAGTCCGTTAGTTCTGTAGAAGCGAGCCATGCTCTTTTTAAGTTCAATAATTACAGGTGATAAATCAGAACGATAGTATCTGCTGTTTTTATGAATTTGTCTGAATTTTTTTAGTGCTTCTTTGCGATTTTTCTGGGTCATCTGGTTTTTAAGAGTGAGTGCCTTCCTGAATATTCTGTAGTTATTTCTTTCAAATTCAGCTTGACTGATCAACTCTTTAAGTTGCTCATCTTCAGGAACAATAGCCAAAGCACTTTTATACTTGGCCAGAGCCTCGTCCCATTGATCAAGTTTGGCCAGTTCTTTGGCTTCGTTTTTAAGCTTGGCAACTCTTGCCTTGAGATTTTTTTCATATTGGTCTTTTTTGACCATGGTTTTTTTAATTGGTTGCTTCTTGTTTTGACGAGCCATTTTGACAACAATAGCACTGGTAATAATAAAAAATATACCAAGGGCCAAAAAGATTATCTTGCGGCTTTTAAGGATATCTGAAATCTGAAAACCTTTGTCGTTGCCAAGATAACTGTCTGTGGCAAGTAAAAAAGGAATTTCTCCAATCCTGATCCTGTCTCCCACTGAAGCGATGTCTCTTTTTATCTCCTTGCCGTTAATAAAAGTACCATTGGTTGAACGTAGATCCTGAACCACAAGAGTTCCGCCCTGATCAAGCTTTAATCTGGTGTGGACTCTTGATACAGAAGGATCATCAACTACTATTTCTACATCCGGGGAGCGTCCCAGATCGAAAAATTCGTCATAAGCGAGAACAAATTGTCTGTTGTCAAGATAACCTTCCCTGGCTACCAACTTTAGTTGCTGGTTTTCAACATATGGAACAGCATCATTGCCTAAAATTATGTCGTTTACCTGCTGGCCGGGAATACTGTCCTGAGGCTCTGGCACTGGGGAATACTGTCTTCCAGCCATGTCTCCAGCCCCTGGAACAATTGCCTGGTGATCTCCTGAATTTTGAAATTCTTCATCTGGTGGCGGTGGCGGTGGGGGGGGATCTTCTGCGAAACCCCCTGGAACTGCCTCAGGCTGGTAGTTGCCTGCAGCTACTTGTGGGGGAATTGCCTGCTCATCTTCTTCAAAAATGAAGTAACAGTTGTATCCGCCAAAAGTAACAACACTGTTCTCGGTAACGTAAGATGGTTGCTGCACTGCATATCCATCCAGCAGGGTATCGGTTTCAAAATTTTCGATCACCGGATAACCCTCTGCCAGATAAACCATAAATTGTTGGAGAGGTATGGTAGGATCCTCAATATAAACCTGATTATCCTGAGAACCACCTACATAGGCAGATTGGTCCGGATACACAGGTTTTCTGAGTATTTCCTGCTGGTTTTGATCATAAATAATTATTGACCACAAAAGTAGTACCCGCCTTGGTGAAAATATCTGCCAACTTAGAATCTCAGACATATCTCCAACAAAAAACCGAAGATATCTCACTAATTTAGTGGCAAATATTTCCAGGAAAACATATTAATAATTTCTGAATTCCAGGATATTATTTTAGTTTTTGCCAGAGCTTTATCGGCAAAAACTTACGATATAAAATTCATCAGATAACAAAACTTGAAATCCTCTGAAAATATTTAGCAACTTCTGACAAAAATGCAATATATAAGCACCCGCAAGTGCCCTCCTCCCATCTCAAGCAGGAAGGTTAATGTCTGCGAAGTTTCTCCGCGCATCTCATTCCAACTTCTTATTCAGTCAAGAACCCCAATTTTGAGGGGGGACTAACTCAACAACTGAAATATTTGAATACAAGAGGAAAAAACTGCAGCCGGAAAGGCTTTGGGAGAATCTGGGCAAGATCAGTTTTCCTGGAAAATAGACATATCCACTGGAATACCCTTACGACGCAGATCGTCGTAGAATTTGGGCATAAATCCTGTAGCCGAGTATTTACCAAGAACAGTATTGTCTTTATCGTATCCCTTTTGTTCGAACTTGAAGATATCCTGCATGGTTATGATTTCACCTTCCATTCCGGTGACTTCACTTATGTAGGTGACCTTTCTGCTCCCATCACTGAAGCGTGTCTGCTGTACAATGATATCAACAGCACTTGCAATCTGCTCTCTGATTGCTTTGGATGGCAAATCCATACCACTCATCATTACCATGGTCTCAAGCCTGGAAAGAACATCTCGGGGATTGTTGGCATGAACAGTGGTAAGAGAACCATCGTGACCAGTATTCATGGCTTGTAACATATCAAGTGCTTCTCCGCCACGACACTCACCGACAATGATCCTGTCAGGTCTCATACGCAGGGTATTTTTCATGAGATCACGTATCTCAATAGCACCGGTTCCCTCAATATTTGGAGGTCTGCTTTCGAGCTGTATCCAATGTATTCCCTGGATTTGCAGTTCAGCAGCATCTTCAATGGTGATGATACGCTCTCCTTGTGGAATAAAGTTGGAGATAATGTTGAGAGTGGTTGTTTTACCTGAACCTGTACCTCCTGAAATGAGAATATTCTTACGGGCAAGAACACACATTTTGAGGAAATCAGCCATGCCTTTGGTGATGGTACCGAATTTGATGAGTTCTTTTGTGCCCAAAACATCCTTTTTAAACTTTCGAATAGTAATGGAGGGCCCTTTCAGAGCAAGGGGAGGGATAATGGCATTAACCCTGGATCCGTCTTTCAAACGGGCATCAACCAAGGGTGAGGATTCGTCGATTCTTCTTCCCAGAGGAGCTACAATTCTTTCGATTACTCCAAGAACTGCCTTATCCGAGGAAAACATTTTTTCACTTAAAACCAGTTTACCATTCCTTTCGAGATAAATCTGGGTCGCATGATTGACCATGATTTCAGAAATTGTATCGTCTTCGAGGAAATCCTGAAGAGGACCGAGTCCAAGAGCCTCATTCAAAACATCTTTGATCAATTCATCCTGATCTATAAAAGATGGAATCTTGTTTTCTGCCGCCATTTTGTCAACTACTTCACAAATAATGCTGTCGGTTTTGTCCCACAATTCTTCTTCAGGAATTTCATCAAGATTCAACCGACGCAGATCCATTTTTTCGATGAGGCTGTCATGAATTACCTTTTGAATAGCAACAACTTTTTCCCGCTTGGGATCGAGCCTGGCCTTGGCAATTTTTTTGGGTCGACTGTGTTTTTTATGCTGCTTGGGAGCCGCCTGTGGTTCAGGTTGAGGCTCTGGTTGAGGCTCTGGTTGCTGTCGCTGAGGTGGAGCCGACTTGGCTGGTGGCGCCTGCTGTGGTTGAGGCTCTGGTCTGCTGGGTGCATGTCGTTGCGGGGGAGCCTGTCTTCCGGGTCCCGAACTACTGCTGCGACGAGGAGGCTGTTGTTGTGGACTTTGCTTGTGAGCATCGGGTGAACCACTTGGTGCTTCCAATCCCAGTTCATCTTCAAGTGAAAGCGGTTCCGATTTCTTTTCCGGTTTTGGTCTGGAGGCACGAGGAGGAGGTCCTTTTCTTTGAGGAGCTCGTTTTGGAGGTGATTCCAAACCCAAACCAAGATCATCTTCCAGATCGTCTGCTGGCAAAGATGATTTGGGAGAAGCTTTGTCAACTGGTGAATCAAGACCTAGATCGTCACCATAAAGATCATCATCAAAGGGATCATTTGCAGGAGGTCTTTTTCTGGGTGGTTTTTGGCGTGGTGGCGGTGAAGGCTTATTTTCGGCTACTGGGAAAAGATCATCATCCAGTGGAGATGGTGAAGGTTTATTTCTTTTGTGTGGCGGTGGTGGTGGACCACCTGCTCCTCGACGACTTCTGGGAGCCCCTCCTCTTGGAGGCGGAGGTGGAGCTGCACGTTTTTGGCCACCTTCTCCATCGTCAATAACCATCGTAAAATCACCGATGAAAATTTTGTCGGAACCTGTAATTGCTTTGGGAGCCTGAATTTTAGCTCCATTAACATAAGTACCGTTGGTAGAGTTGTCATCCTGGATGATAAACTCACCATTTTTCACGATAAATCTGGCATGATGTTTGGAAACATTACCTTTTGGCAATACAATATCGTTTTTCTTGCCTCGGCCGATGCTGATACTGCCCATGGATTCATCAAATTCCTGTGTTTTCGGTTTGCCACCTTTTTCAATAATTACGACTTTAAACATGGAAGGGTTAACCTCCTATTATATGAGAATATTAATAAATTTTTACTGAGGTAAAGCTGCAAATTGCGCTTTGCAAAATTGCCGACAAGACCTGAGCCTCTATAACTTATTCAAGGAAAAGATCCCAATACAGATTTTTGTTGAATTCAAGAAATCTGCTTTCGATCAATTGGATGGATTCTTTCATTTCCAAGGTATCAGAATTGATGATTTTAGGAGTCATCATAATAGCCAAACTTGACTTCTCCTCTTTGTACTCCCTTGATTTGAACAACTCACCAAGGATCGGAATATGTCCGAGAAGGGGGAACTTGTTGACATTCTTGCTGCGATTGTTTTTGTAAAGGCCACTGATAACCAGAGTAGAGCCATCTTGAAGGGTAACAGTGGTATCAGCTTTTCTGGTTCGGAATCCGGGTACACCGTTGACGGCCAAAGCCCAATCGACATCACTGACTTCAGTTTTGATTGAAATAGTAATGTTGCCACGACTGTTGGCAGTGGGCCTGAGTTCAAGTTTGATTCCGAATTCCTTCCATTCGACTGTACTGCTGTTGGCTGTAATCATGGGAATAGGAATCTCTCCTCCGACAGTGAGTTTGGCCTGAGAACCGGATGAACACACCAGTTTGGGCTCGGCCAGCACCCTGGCATTACCATTTTTAAACATGGTATTCAATTTGAAACTTAAATGTTGTTCCGGGGACTTGACATTGAAGTTGATCTGTCCATCGGAAGGAACTCCGGGATAAATGGGGAATTCACCTTGGAGGCCGCCTGTAAGAACAAGGGCATCAGGTAATTGCAGACCGAAGTTAACCATTTCATTATTGCTTATCTCCAGAAATCTGACTTTCACCTGAACTTGAGAGCCTTCACCCATGGTAACCAGATTGTTAACCTTAATGTTAAGAGCTTCAATAATTGCCTGCAGCTTTTTCATTTCATTTTTGGAACCAACAGCCCCTTCCAGAAATACCATGTCGGCAATGAGATTGGCCTTGACTGTAGTCATTCCGGCGGTCTGCAGAGTTTTATTGATCTGAAGAACTGCACTGGGGCGATATTTCGTATAATTCTTGACCTTTTTTTCGCCAAAAAGTTCAACTGCTCGCATTACCCGACCATAATCATTGGCAGTGTAGGCATAACCTGCAATAATGATCTTGCCACCGACAGCCTTGGTAAAAATACCTTCTGCAGATCCTAGATATTCATTAATTGCATGTACTCTTTTACCTACTTTTACATCTGAAACATCAATCCTGACCCTGACCTTTTGCTTTTGGTTCCCGAACCCGATAGGAATGTAGAGATCGGTAACACCTTTGGAAATACCCACAACTGTAACTGATTTTTTGGTAAAGGCTACAACATCGGCTATGCGTGGATCGAGAATACGAAGAGAGCCGGATATTTTTTGATCGAATCGGATGGTTTCAGATTGACCGGCACTGATGTTGATGGTTTTGGTAATAGCTTGACCTTGAACAATACTGGAAAAAACCATAACCACTAAAAATATTGAGAAACTGGAAAAGAGTCTTTTTAGTTTCACTTTAAATCTCCTGAAAAAATCGAATAAACATAATCTTTAAAAGAATGAAATGTCATATAACTGCAAGCACTTTCACTACAACTGAAGTTTGAATGATACAGATTTCCAATGGGAATAGTGCTTGAAAATGTTGTTAAAGCATAAAAGTTGACTGTAAACATCAATAATAAACAGCAAGTCAATATTAAATTAAAAAAGAATATAACACAAGAAAGATCGATAATACACACAATTCAACTCAAAGAACAATTTTTTCAATTCCCAGCAACCGTTTATTCATCAAAAAGATCATCTTTATTACCCACATTGATGTCGTATCACTAAAACTAAGTAGTTCCCATCCCAAAAAGGAGGGCATTCGTCTGAACACGGAATTTTACCTCATCTGCTTTGTCGTAACTTCTTGAAATAGTGTACCAGGTCGGCAAAATTGCTCCTTGCATCTGAGGCATACTTCCTGCCCGGTCAAACACTCCCATTCTGAAACAGGAAATAATAGTTAAAAAATTCAAAATTTCTGCCGATTTGTTTTATTGTAATTAAAAACCATAGAGAAAAACTCAACAAAGCCATGTTAAATTCAACTAGCAAAAAATCAGATGGAAATTTTAAAACAACCCAGACGCAAATTATCTTTTCTGGAAAATATGGACAAAAAATGAACTCCAAGCACCTGTTTTCTAAAAAATTGATATCCTCTGAAAGAATAATTGTTGGATTAAAAAAACAAAACAAACCATCCTTAAATTATTTTCTGCATCGAGTGAATTTCCTGTTTTTCTCCCTGTTTCTGCTGCTGCCCCTCTTTTTTTCCTGCGGGCGCAGTGATTACGGCTGGCAGCAAGAATTCTGCGGTGACGGTATCTGCGCAGCAAATACTGAAGATTGTCAGGTCTGCCCCGATGATTGTGGGGAATGTGGTGATTTTTGCGGTGACAATATTTGTTCTGAAGATGAAAACTGCTTCAATTGTCAGCGTGACTGCGGTTTGTGCTTTTGCGGCAACGACAGTTGCGATCCTGCCGAGAGTTGCCGAGATTGCCCTGATGATTGTGGTAATTGTCCTCCTGAATGTGGAGATGGTCAATGCAATGCTGATGAAAATTGTGAAAATTGCCCGGTGGATTGCGGGGTTTGTTCCTTCTGTGGCGATTTCGCCTGTGATAACGATGAAAACTGCCAAACCTGTCCTGTGGACTGTGGTCAGTGCAGCAACATCTGTGGAGATCAAATCTGTTCGGCTCATGAATCCTGTTACAGTTGTGAAGAAGACTGCGGAGTATGCCCCGATATTTGCGGAGATGAAGTCTGCTCCCAAGGAGAAACCTGTTCATCATGTTCTCGTGATTGTGGCGCCTGCCCTGGATGCGGTGACGGCAATTGTTCTGATCAGGAAAATTGTAACAACTGCCCTGATGATTGTGGTAATTGCAGTTCAAATTGTGGAGATGAGATCTGTTCAGAAAGTGAAACCTGTCAAACCTGCCCGGTGGATTGCGGCAACTGTCCGGATATCTGCGGAGATAACATCTGCGGTTCCACTGAAAGCTGCACTTCCTGCCCTGATGATTGCGGAACCTGTCCCGGATGTGGTGACGGCTCCTGCCTGGATCAGGAAAATTGCAACAATTGCCCAATCGATTGCGGAATCTGCCCTGATATTTGCGGAGACAACATCTGTGGCTACACTGAATCATGCACTTCCTGCCCTGATGATTGCGGTAATTGTCAGACAACTTGTGGGGATAACATCTGCAGTCCAGATGAATCATGTTATACCTGCCCTGGTGATTGCGGTAATTGTTCAGGCTGTGGAAATGGAATCTGTACAGAACCTGAAAATTGCGGTAATTGCCAGGTCGATTGCGGTAATTGCAGCGGGATCTGCGGAGACGGAAACTGTGATCCCTCAGAAAGCTGTCTCTCCTGTTCCAATGATTGCGGTAATTGTTCAGTCAACTGCGGAGATGGAGTCTGCTCCCCTGAAGAAAGCTGTACTACCTGTCCAACGGATTGTGGAGCCTGCCCCGACCGCTGTCGTGACGGAATCTGCGGACCCACCGAAAATTGTGCCAGTTGCCCTGATGATTGTGGTATCTGTGATCACTGCGGCAACAATGATTGCGAAACCTGGGAAAATTGCAACAGTTGTCCGGCGGACTGCGGTCAATGTTCCCCTTCCTGCGGGGATGGAGTCTGCTCCCCTGAAGAAAGCTGTCAATCTTGTTCAGATGATTGTGGTCAATGTGAATCCACCTGTGGTGATGGAAATTGCACCAACCAGGAAAGTTGTCAATCATGCCCCCTTGATTGTGGTCAATGCCCAACAATCTGCAACGATGGGATCTGCTCTCCAATGGAAAACTGCAGCAATTGTCCCCAGGACTGCGGAAGCTGCGGAGATATCTGTGGAGATAATGTCTGTGGCGTAAATGAAAATTGCAACACCTGTCCGGGTGATTGCGGAAGTTGTAATCCCTACTGTGGCGATGGAATCTGCACCCATAATTCTTCCTACTATGAATCATGCAATAACTGTTCGACTGATTGTGGAATCTGTCCCGCCTGTGGAGATGGAGATTGTTCAAGCACGGAAAACTGCCATAATTGTCAAACTGACTGCGGTCAATGTGAAGCAATCTGTGGCAATAATATTTGTGAAGAAACTGAATCCTGCGCTTCCTGCCCTGCCGACTGCGGATCCTGCCCACCCGTCTGCGGAGACAATCTCTGTCAGGCCAATTGGGAAACCTGTACCAGTTGTCCGGGTGATTGCGACCAATGTCCTCCCAGGTGCGGAAACAATGTTTGTCAAACAGGTGAAAATTGCGAAACCTGCTCTCTGGACTGTGGCAATTGCATTCCCATCTGTGGGGATCAAATCTGTTCACCAACTGAAACCTGCAATTCCTGTCCCTACGATTGCGGTGTCTGCCCTGCAGTCTGCGGCAACAATATCTGTGAACAGGGAGAAACTTGCCTCAATTGTTCTAAGGATTGTGGAATCTGTCCAGGTTGCGGTGATAGCAACTGCCTGGAACCGGAAAACTGTCTTAATTGTCCGGAAGATTGTCAAAACCCCCAATGTTTTGACAGTTGTGGAGATAATATCTGTTCCGGGGATGAATCTTGCTCTGATTGTCCGGCTGATTGCGGTGAATGTATTGAATGCGGTGATGGAATTTGTGCTTTCGGTGAATCCTGCCTCGGTTGCAGTGAAGATTGTGGAACCTGTTCTTCCATTTGTGGCGACAACACCTGTTCTTCAAGTGAAAATTGCCTCAACTGCCCCCTGGATTGCGGAGACTGTCCCTCAATCTGCGGAAATGGCATCTGTGAAAACCCAGAAAGTTGCTCGAACTGCATGGCTGATTGCGGCTTCTGTCTTGACTGCGGCAACAACACCTGCTCCGGTGACGAATCATGCGTAAATTGCCCCTGGGATTGTGGTTTCTGTCTGGATAGCTGTGGAGATCAGATCTGTGGCATCACAGAAGACTGCGAATCCTGTTCAACCGATTGCGGAGAATGCTCGGACATCTGCGGTGACACAATTTGCGGACCGAGAGAAACCTGCGCTTCCTGTGAAGATGATTGTGGAAGATGCAGTGATCTCTGCAATGATGGCATCTGTGGTCCCTCTGAAGATTGCCATTCCTGTCCTTCAGACTGTGGTAACTGCCCCCCTGTCTGCGGTGACGAATTTTGCGACAACAACGAAACCTGTACTTCCTGCACCTCTGATTGCGGCCAATGCCCTTCCTGTGGCAACCTGGTCTGCGATAACCTGGAAAATTGCGTTCTTTGCCCCTCTGATTGCGGAACTTGTGAAGATAATTGCGGCAACGGCATCTGTGGACCTTCGGAAAATTGTCAAATTTGCTCGATTGATTGTGGAAGCTGTGGTGATATCTGCGGCGACCTTCTCTGCGGACCTGAAGAATCTTGCCTCAACTGCACTGATGATTGTGGAGAATGTTCACATGTCTGTGGTGATGGAATCTGCAGTGAAGATGAAAACCAAAATAACTGCAGAGCAGATTGCCTCCTTTGATTCTTCACCTCCATGCCCAACATTTATTGTACATCAGATTTTTATGGAATGATTGAAAAATTTTTATCAAATTGGAAACATCACCCCTCACTTTTGCTCCTCCTTTGCGTAATCTGTTTTGCTATTACCTTGCAACCCCTTGATTTTCTTTTCTTTGCCCCCACTGCCTTCATCACTCTTTTATAAAATTGAAAGTTATGGTAATTAATCACTCATGCTTAATTCTTTACTTTTTTCTTTTATGCCAGCTCTAGCTCTTCCAGGTACAATTACCGCCCAGGATGATCTTCCCCGGCTATCTCTGAACAGAAAACAGGAAAACACAATAATCACAGCACTTAATTCAAAAAACGAAATAAGCAGAATCAGTGCAGTTGAAAAAATTGAAAAATATAATATTCGCAAAGCCGCAGCCCACCTTATCGAGAAACTAAAAGATGAAAGTCCCAAGGTCAGAGCAGAAATCATTCAGGCTCTAGGCAATTTCAAATTGCAGGGAGTTGCTCCCAGGATTTATAAAATCCTCCTTCACGATCCAAGTCCCCTGGTTCGTGCCAAATCTGCAGTCGCTTTGGGAAAACTGAATTATGAACCGGCTAAGGCTTCTATCTTCAGTCTCATTGATCGTCCTGATATCAGAGAAAGAATAGCAGCTGTCAGAGCCTTGGGAATGATGGGTGGTAAAAAAGTATTCAGAATTCTGGTAAAAATGCTCAGAAAACCAAACAGCGAAATTAGAGAAACTGCTATCCATGCCCTGGGACTGAGTGGAAACAACAAAGCAGTCTACTATCTGAAAAAATATCTGGATAACAAAAACCCTCAAATCAAGGGAGCGGCGATAACAGCTCTCTCCAATTTAAAACCAGATCATATCAAACCACACCTGTGTAATTACCTTCTTCAAAACAATCTAGTGGTTCAAAAAGCTGCCCTGAAAGCCATCACACTTACTCAAGAAAAAAGCTGCAATAAAAATCTTACCTTTTTACTGCAAAAAGGAAGAGACAATATATCCGCCAGTACAGCTTCCGTTTTAGCTATCCTCGGCATCAAACATAACAACAATCTGATCTTGAGACGTCTTAATTCCAATCCGAATCTCTCTGCCAAAATCAGGTACTATTGGGCTCTGGCTCGTCTTGGTGACTTGAGAATCCTCCCCAAGCTCTATCAGAATCTGGACAGCAGCGTCCCAGAATTGAGACTGATCTCCCTGAAATCCATGAAATTGCTCAGACCCCAAAGTGATAACCTGGCAAAAATGGTCTACCCCCTGATAAATGATAAGGAAATCTCTGTGGCAGCTGAGGCTGTCAAACTTTTAGCCGAATATGGTGAAAAGAAAATTCTTAACAATTTGGATAAAAATTCATTAAAAAACAAGCACCTGATCAAGGCTTACGCTTATGCCATTGCAAAATTTGGCCAAAAAGACGAAAAAACCTTGAATATTCTGAAAACATGGCTGAAGATGAACTCGGTCGAGGTTAAAACAGCTGTAGTAGAAGCCTTGGGAAGGTTGCATGATTCAAACCTCGTGGCCAAACTGCTCTCTTTTCTTTACCACCAGAATTCCAGACTCAAACAAGCTTCCATTTTATCTCTTGCTCAAATCAAAGCCAAATATGTAGTTTCCACCCTTAAATTTCTGCTCAAACGTGAACATTCCCCTCTCACCACTGCTTATATCTACCTTGCTTATTCCATTTACGGCATCTCATCGAATCTTAACTATAAGTTGATTTCCAACTATAACAAGTCCCTGACTCAGCACAAACCCATTTTGAGATTCATCTATGCTTTTGCTCTCTTGAATACCAAATATAAAAAACGAGATGAGGTATTCAAAAGCAGCTTTGAAGAACTTTTTTTCAAAGGATACAATCATAGTATAAAAGAAAAATATCTCGAACTTCTTCTGCTCAAAGATTACAAATGGAGCAAAGGATGGCTGGAAAAAGCTGTTTTTTCACCTCTCTACCGGGTTCAATCAGCTGCCATGCTTCTTCTTTCCCGATTCAGAAAACAAAAAATTACCAAACAGGTTAAAAACAAAAAAAAGATCGAAAATATTCAAAAAAAGAAGAAAAAAGAGGAAAAACTCCATCTTCCTTTCTCACATTCAGGCAATAAACCGGAACGGGGTTGCAATTGCAATCACTCCAATCCTGATACCAATCCAACCCTTATTATTATTTTCATCCTTTGTGCCGGATATTACAGATTTAAAATGAGTCAACTCCATGCCTGACAAGTTAATTTATAAACGCAAGAACAGACATCTCGAATATTTCAAAAACCATCCTGAAACTCCGGCAACGAATACCACCCTTTTTGAAGAAGTATATCCTGAACCTTCTCCTTTCGGCGGCATTGACTGGAATAACATTGACACCAGTTTTAGTTTCCTCAACTGTACTTTCAACCTACCCGTACAGATTTCTTCCATTACAGGAGGAACAAAAACTTCTGAAAAACTCAACAAAGACCTGTGTAAACTGGCCAGCAACCATAACATTCCTTTTATTCTGGGTAGTCTTCGTCCCCTTTTTGATGATCCCGACTGTATATCAGGTTATCAATTTAAAAAAAATCCCAATGTTTTTCTGGGAGCTAATCTGGGGCTTTTTCAAGCTCTTGAGTACGGTCCTGACAGAATCAACGAAGTTGTGAAGCAATTCAAGTTTATAGCACTTTATCTCCATCTCAATATTATCCAAGAACTGGTCCAGCCCGAGGGTGATCGTAATTTTTCCTTCAAGATCGACCATCTCAGAGATCTGTTAAATTCAATAGCAATTCCAGTAATTATCAAGGAAACTGGTAGTGGGTTTTCTTGGAGCTCCAAAACCCTGCTGAATCAAATCGAACCTGCCGGTATTGAAATATCGGGAACGGGTGGAACATCATTTCTGGCCGTTGAGCTTGATAATCTTTCCTCTGAAAATCAGCAAATTCATGCTCCTTTTGAAAACTGGGGCATTCCCACAGCAGCCTCCCTGCTTAATTTAACCGGTCTGAAGTTTCCTAAAATAGCTTCAGGAGGTATCAGAACAGGGCTGGATGTTGCCAAAGCCATTATTCTGGGAGCTGATTTTGCAGGGATTGCCGCTCCATTCCTTACTTCATGGCAAAAGCATGGATATCAGGGTTTGGACAATTTAATTAATACAATCAAATACCAGTTAAAATTAAGCATGCTTCTTTGTGGAGCGGCTAATCTGAATCAACTTTCCCAAACCCCTTATCGTCTTGGTCCATTGCTAAAAAACTTCCTCAAGCCTCCCCGTTCCAATGCAAAATAATCATCAGTCTCTTACTTCGGCAGGAAAAATAATAATTTTGGGTGAACACTCTGTTGTTTATGGCGCTCCCGCACTGGCGCTCCCCCTTGCCGGAGCTGTGAACGCCAATTTTAAAAAAAGAGATGACCACCAGTTCAAACTTTTTTCCTCTGCAGGAGAAATTCGCGATCCTCTGATCGTAAGGGCTCTTTCCAGATTGCGCTCTTTATCAGACACTGCCGGATTCGATCTCACAATTACCAGGAATCAACTTCCCACTGGTTCCGGACTTGGTAGTAGCGCCGCTCTATCTTTTCTTCTGGCAAAAACAGCTTTGAGGTTGGAGCGCATAACACCTCCTCAACTCCAACAAATCCATGATCTTACTCATGAATTGGAAAAAGTTTTTCATTCTAATCCATCAGGCATCGACGATACCGTAGTCTGTCACCGAAAACCAGTAATTTTCCAAAAAGGAGGATATGCCAATTCTACTCAACTCAAAGGCTCGTCTTTCACAAATGAAATTTTCTTTCCCAGTCTTCACCTGCCTGATGATCTGCAATTCTCCATCTGTTGTTCCAAAACCAAAACCAGTACCAGCAAAATGGTCAAACTGGTCAAACACACACTTGAATCAGAGAATTCACAGAAAGAATTTAAAAATAATATGGAAATTATTTTCAATAAGGCCATGCTGAACTGGAAATCTGATGACTTTATTTCATTTGGTCAAAAACTCTCCTTAGTTCATTCCTATTATATTCAACTTGGCATATCAACTCCTCAACTGGATGATATTGTTGAGATTGCTTTGAACCAAGGTGCGTTGGGAGCTAAATTAAGCGGTTCAGGAGGAGGGGGATGTGCAATAATTTTGCATAAAAAAAGGGAGCTTCTGCCCATAAAAAACGAACTCCAAAATATTGGCTATCTGTTTTTAAAATTGGAACCATCATATAGTCTGTGATAACAATGCCTTGCAACAATATGATCCAGGCAGCAATCCAGCTGTTTTCCATGGATTTTCAGTCCTGTTTGTGTTATAAGGTTATGAAAATTTGACCCAGCCAACTGGCTGTCCAATCAACCTGCTTTTTTTTTCGTTTTCAATATTTGCGTTTACTTCGAAACCAAACAGTACACAGTAAAATCAACTCCGTTCTGTTTATTTTCGAAATCGACTCTTTTACACTTTATTGAAATATACTCATCTTTCCCGTTTCTGGTTTTCCCCTGAACGGCAGATTTAAACACAATGGATTATTATGGACGAAATTAACAAAAATAATGAAAATGTTTATGATGCAAATTCGGTAAAAATTCTTGAAGGTCTCAGTGCTGTAAGAAAAAGACCTGGAATGTATATTGGAGATACAGACGACGGAACCGGTCTTCACCACATGATCTTCGAAGTAGTCGATAACAGTGTTGATGAATATCTGGCTGAAGTCTGCGACCGGATAACTGTTATCATCCACGGAGACAACAGTGTTACAGTTGAAGACAACGGACGCGGCATCCCTGTTGGCATGCATGAAACAGGCAAATCAGCCCTGGAAGTTATCCTCACTGAGCTTCATGCTGGCGGAAAATTTGACAATTCCAGTTACAAAGTTTCAGGTGGATTGCACGGAGTAGGTCTCAGCGCTGTTAATGCCTTATCAAAAAGACTTATCTGTGAGGTTAAAAAAGAAGGTTTGATCCATCGTCTTGAATGTTCCAGAGGGGTGGTAAAAAAAGAACTCGAGGTTGTAGGCAAATACGACGATCCCGGCAAAAAGGGAACAAAAGTTACTTTCTGGCCCGATAATGACATTTTTTCCAAAGTTGATTTTTCCTACGATATTCTTTTACACAGGTTGCGTCAGATATCTTTTCTCAACCCTGGTCTCAAAATTGTATTCAAAGATGAACGAAGCGACAAAGCGGCTGTTTTTGATTCCCAGAGGGGACTCCCTGCTTATGTGGAATACATGTCCAAAAACAAAACCTTTCTCCACAATAAACCTCTTTATTTTGAAGGAGAAAGAGAAGGCATCATCGTCATGATTTCCCTGCTCTGGACCGACTCTCTGCAGGAAAAAGTCATCTGTTTCACCAATAATATTCCCAATAAAGACGGTGGAACTCATTTGACCGGTCTGCGCCGTTCCCTTACCAGAACTATAAATGATTATTCAAACCGTAATAATTTATTAAGAGATTTAAAAAACACTCCCACAGGCAACGATGTCAGAGAAGGTCTGGTTTCCGTTATTTCAGTCAAACATCCAGATCCAAAATTCAATTCTCAGACCAAAAATAAACTGGTTTCATCTGAAGTGGCTGGAGTTGTTGAAAGTATTGTCTCTGAACAACTTTCCCTGATCCTCGAAGAAGCCCCTTCTTTTGCCAGAAAAATTGTTTCCAAGGTTGTTACTGCTGTTAGAGCCCGGGAAGCTGCTCGCAAAGCCAGAGAAACCATCAGAAGGAAAAGTATTCTTTCCTCTACTTCTCTTCCGGGAAAACTAGCTGATTGTCAGGAGAAAGACCCGGCAAAATCAGAGCTTTTCATCGTTGAGGGCGACAGTGCCGGTGGAAGTGCCAAACAGGGAAGGGACAGACACACCCAGGCTATTCTTCCCCTCAAAGGTAAAATTCTAAATGTGGAAAAAGCAAGACAGGATAAAATGCTGTCTTCTCAAGAAATTGTTTCCCTGATTACAGCTCTGGGCACAGGAATTGGTCAAGACAATTTTGATATCAGTAAAATACGCTATCATAAGATTATCCTGATGACAGATGCTGATGTTGACGGCAGTCATATCAGAACTTTGCTGCTTACTTTTTTCTACAGAAAAATGAAAGATATTATTGATAAAGGATATCTTTATATTGCCCAGCCCCCTCTTTTCCTGGTGAACAAAGGCAAAAAGAAGACCTATATTAAAAACGAAAGTGAGTTGGAAAAGTATTTAATCAACCTGGCAGGAGATAATGGAGATCTGATTATAGAAGATAACAAATATTGCGATGAAAAACTTTCAAATATTTTATCTTTTATCTTCCAATACAAACAAACTATTACCAAACTCTCCCCCAACATTCATCCGGTGGTTATCCATCAACTTCTCAAACTTGAATTTTTCAAAAAAGCAAAGGTTCTTACTCACCAGAAACTAGACGAGCTTATTCAAAATATCAAAGACATCCTCAAAGACAACGAACTTGTTAATGAACTTAATATCGAAAAATTTATTGATGAAGACGATGAAGGCTTCACTGTTGAAAACGAAAATAATTCCTTTTCTCTCAGCCTCGAATATTTTGAAGACAATATAAAAAGAAGTCTCATTATCAACGAACCTTTCCTTGAAAGCCCAGAATTAGAAGAAGCTTTTGAACAAAAAGGCAAGCTTGAGCCTTATCAAACGGATCAATACAAAATCATTGCCGACAATGAAACCTTCCTGTTTGACAATCCCCTTGATGTTCTTACAAAATTTGAAGCCCTCACAAAAAAAGGTCTTTATATTCAGAGATATAAAGGTCTTGGTGAAATGAATCCAGATCAACTCTGGAAAACAACCATGAATGAGAAATCAAGAGTGCTACTACAGGTTAAAATTACTGATGCTGTTGAATCCGATGAAGTTTTCACCAAACTTATGGGAGACAATGTCAGCCCCCGCAGAGAATTTATTGAAAATAATGCCCTGATGGTGAGAAATCTAGATGTCTAATTTTTTTGCTAAAATATTATTCAGAAAGAAAACCAGCAGACTTGAAAAATTATCTCAAGCTCTCTTCCAGCTTGGAGAAGGTAAAATTCGGGAAACCGTAAAATTGCTCAATGAAGCCAAACCCACCAGATATGTTGAAGATATTGGTCTTTATTACTTTGTTAAAGGCAGGCTTGCGCTGGAATTAATGGAACTTGAAAAAGGTGAAATCTACCTCAACACTGCCTGGACCCTTGGTTTCCATAAATTAACCCTTTATGTATCCTTGGCCCTTGCCAAAGCACGCTTGCGCAGATTCGGAGAAGCAAAAGAACTGCTGATGATTGCCCAAAACCTGATTGGAGAAATCCCCAACAAAAATACTGCTAAAGATCCTGAAACAATGCAATTTGTTGAAACCAGCCAGATTATTCAAGCTCTTCTGGAATTGATGGATAATATTTCCCAAGGAAAAGGAAAAAAAGAGGTCAGTAAACTTTTTGACAAAGCCTGCAAAAAGCATCTGCACCGCAAAATTTCCACCAGTCTCTCTCGCCAAAACTGGGAAAAGCTTTTTGATGCTACTATTAAAAATGAACCGGAACTTCTTTACCAGATGGATGAATCTTGGGTTGCCGTACTTGGAGAATTCTACAGACAGAAATACAAGGGATATTGGGAATTTGGTCTTGAAGCCCTGGATCATGCCGTTGTTATCAAAGGTGTGGCATACAGACCATTCAATATTCTCAAGAATTTTTACAATGGCATCATAGATTTCGAACAGGTTCTCAAACCTAAATCTGATTTTTCCATGATCTTTTTTGAAGAAGAAGGTATTCAACCCTAAGATTCTTTCCTGGCAAAAACTACTATTACCAAAATAACCTGTAACCAGGTTATTTTCGTTTTTGGTTTAATATTTTATCATTTTTATTGTACTATCATTCTTCAGGGTCAAGCTAGCTCTGAACAGCACTTTTAAACCAGATTAAGTTGCATTAATATTTATTCAGAGTTTTGTCTCCATGTACAGCTTTTTTGCAGGCACTGAGCCGCAGGTAATTCAGGATATCTTATGTTTCCAGTAAAATACGGCAAATACGAACTCCTTGAAAGAATTGCCAGGGGTGGAATGGCTGAAATATACAAGGCTCGTATTACAGGTGAAGCTGGCTTTCAAAAGTTAATAGCACTCAAAAAACTTCATGCCCACCTTTCTGAAAATCATGATATGGTAAATATG
This sequence comes from Deltaproteobacteria bacterium, assembly GCA_027858615.1. Taxonomy (GTDB): domain Bacteria; phylum Myxococcota_A; class Polyangia; order HGW-17; family HGW-17; genus JAQICJ01. The sequence goes on along the minus strand of JAQICJ010000299.1, from coordinate 1,635 downwards.
CTCAAAGACGAAGCAAATATTGTTTCGAACATGATGCATCCAAATATCTGCCAGGTCTATGATCTCGGAAAAGTTAAAGACACCTATTACATCGCCATGGAATATATCCACGGCAAAGATCTTTCCACAATTGTCAGGAAAGAACGCAAACGCAGGAGAAAAATTCCACTTGATATAGGTCTTTCTATCATCAGACAAGTGCTAACTGGTCTTGATTATGCCCACAGAATGGTTGATCCCACTACCGGAAACCAACTGAATATTGTTCATCGTGACATCAGCCCTCAGAACATCATAGTCTCCTACAGTGGTGGCATCAAAGTCATCGACTTTGGCATTGCCAAAGCTACTCAGGGATTACACCATACCCAGGACGGAGTAATCAAGGGCAAATTCAGATATATGGCTCCTGAACAGGCTATGGGCAAAAATCTCGATCACCGGGTTGATATCTTCGCAACCGGAGTGGTTTTATACGAAATGCTGATGGGCGAATCCCATTCAAGGGGGGCAAGTGATGCCCAGCTCATCATCAAAGCTCAAACTGCCAACTTTGAACCAATAGACAAAATGATCAAAGGACTACCTAATGGTTTGGGACTGGCAGTCATGAAATCCATGTCCAAAAACATAGATAATCGTTTTCCTTCTGCCCGAACTTTCCGCAATGCCCTGGACAGAATTGTCAAAAGAGAAGGTCTGGAAGTTGCTCCTGACGTAGTTTCTTCCTATTTGAGCTCCCTCTTCCCAAATCCCTTTTCCAAAGGTTCAAGAGTCGACGAAATTGAACAACTTTCCGGTTCTGATTTCATTGAGATCAATTCCGAAATTCCAGATGCCACCGGATATTTCAAAGGACAAAAACACCCTGATCCTCCTCCACCCATGGATTTAGGTAATAGCAATTCTTCAATGCCCCAAAAATCCTTTGGCGGTTTTCCCCAGCCTGATCCTAATTTTCAAAATTCAATAGAAGATATCCCCCCTCCTGATCCTGTAGATATAAGCAAAATAGAAGCCAAACCACTTGGTCTCACCAAAGCTACCTCGGAAAACGGCAGAGAGCGACGACGTCGGGAACGGTTGAAAAAGAAAAAACTCAAAGAAAAACAGGCCAGAAAACAAGAAGAACAAAGAATTATAAAAAGGGAAGATGAAGCTCGATTTCCCAAAGTAAAGCGTAATTGGGGAATCAAACTCTTTTTGGATAGAATGGGAAAAGCTCTGGTAAATACTGCGATTAATTTTTCTTTGCTACTTATTGTAATTGCAAGCGCCGGCGGCATTTATAAATTTACGGTCAGCAGTGATAAAAAAGAAAAATCCCTGGCCAAAACTGCCATTAAATCCAAAGAGTGTAAACGGGGAAAGATTGAACTGACCATCAAATCAAAACCATCGGAAGCTGATATTTACCTCGAAGGTACCTTACTGGAATACAAAACCCCAGTCCACAATTTGCAATTCAAAATGTGTTACAACAAACCACTGAATCTGAGATTGCAAAAAGATGATTTATTTGTGGAAAAAAAGCTTTATTACCCTGTCAATAAAAACCGGATTATCCTGGATCTCGAACTCCAACAAGATAAATCTTTACCCGACTCTGATAAAACAAACAAACCAAAGAAAAAC
>JAQICJ010000240.1 GCA_027858615.1 Deltaproteobacteria bacterium | reverse complement strand
GGCTGCAAACAGATAAACAACAACAGCTTTTTTATTCTGCCTGAAAAAATAAAGAATAGTAGCCAGGAACAGAGGGACACTGAAAAAGGCAATACCCCAAGAGAGGTTGAGTTCATATGGAAATAATCGTTCATATTTGTAAACAAACAGATTGACTATATGGGCTGGGTCGAGAAAAAGTTCTCGAACAGCAAAAATCAATAAAACTAAACCAGCAACCAGTGAAAAATAAAATGATTTTGGAGACAGGCCAAGTTTGTTGCTTGAAAGTTTTGCCAGATAGATGCCAGCCAGAATACTGAAAGGTGCTGTAAAGGGAAGAATATAATGATGGAACTTTGTCAGCATGAAGGAAAAAAGAAAGAATGAAGTCAATAGCCAGATAAGCAGGAGATGAATCAGAGATTTCCTGCTTTTATCTCTGTTTTGAGGGCTTTTACCAAAGAGATTGAGAATAATACCCGGAATAATGGGCAGAAAGGGTAGTAAACCAAAAGTCAGTTGTTTGAGGTAATAAGTAAATACACCTCTTTCACCATGAACTCCTACAGCAGCTCTTTTGAAATGATGATGAACAAAATATTCCTGGTAAAAAGCTCCTCCATGCCTGATGATCATAGCATGATGCCAGGGGAATGATATGGCTGCAATGATGAAGATTCCCCTGAGCAGATCAAAGCGATCGACCTTTTCCCATTCTCCCTCCACAAGAAAATAAATGAAGAAAATTACTCCGGGAATGAACAGAGCTCCAAACCCTTTGGCCAGAATTCCCAGGGCAATAAAAGAAAACCCGATATTGGTCATGATTTTGCGATAACTGGTTTTTCCGGTGATATATCCCAGAAGAATATCACCTATCAGAATAAGATAGGGTAAAAAAACCAAATATCCTGAAAATGTAATTCTCTTTTTAAAAAAAGTAACAGAGGCAGAAATGTCGGATGAAAAGAGAAAATACTGGGGAAGAGCAAGCAATAACAACCAAATCGCGGCCAAGTGTGCCAAGTTTATTTTAAAATTCAAACTTTTAACTTTAAAATTGAAAAGATGGGGTGGTTTCTGATCTTCTCCCTGCATGGCTGTAATGAAAAAAATCATAGCTATGCTCATGAGAGCAAGAAAGGGCATGTCTGTAATTGTCTGTCTTGCAATGAGTGCAAAATGAGGGGTGAGAGCAAGTACTGCCGCCGAAAAGAAACCGGCCGAAATACTGAAATAAGTAGCAACAAAGATAAATACAGCCATAAGGGCAAAGATTGCCAGAATAACAACGGGAAGTCTCGTTGCCCATTCGGGTTTTGAAGATAGTGCCATTTCTCCAGGCGAGGAGTTGTCCTGATTAAGTCCGGCAATCTTCATTCCTGTAGCCTGCATCCAGAAAGTAAGCACGGGTTTTGAGAAAAAACCATTGTCCTGCCAGAAGGTTGAAATGTAATCGTCCTGCTGGATCATGGAACGGCTGACTTCTGAATAGTGAGTTTCCCACGGGTCAAATAGTCCATAGGAGCCAAGCAGAGGCAGATAGACACATAGTCCTCCGACAAAAACAATAAGACTGCAGATAATAATTTTTTTTGTTTTGTTCATTTGAAAATCTTGTTTGCGTTTTCGGTTGTTATGGCAATAATTTTTGCAAGAGAACAGTTTTTAAGTTCTGCCAGTTTTTTTGCAACAAGCTCAAGGTTTGCCGGGGTTGATTGTCCGGGATCAACAGATTGTAGACCCATATAGGGGGAATCTGTTTCCAGAACAATATGCTCAAGGGGAATTTTTTTAAAAATACGTCTGAGGCGGTGAGCATTTTTTCTGGTAATTCCTCCTCCAACTCCAAGCAGCCAGCCCTTCGCAGTATAAGACCGGGCATCAGCCGGTGAGCCTGAAAAAGCATGAATAACCCCCCTCGCTTTCGGCATCTTCTTAAGATATTCCAGAACCAGATTATGTGCTCTGATTACATGGAGAAAAGCTGGCTTGTCGTATTTAACGGCAAGTTCCAATTGCTGTTGAAAGTGTTCAATCTGGATTTGAATATCTGGGGCTCTTTGGCTCCGATCCAGTCCAATTTCACCAATTCCTTGGAAGAGATCAAGGGAATTTTCAAGTTCTGTCAGCCAATCAGGAGATTTTTCCTTGATGAACCAGGGATGCAGACCAAGAGCAAAGCGGCTGTCAGGCAGAATATTTACAACATCCTGGTGATACTGTATGTATTGTTTGGCAGGATTTATTCTGGTCGAAACGGAAATAATCCCCGTCAATCCGGCTTTCTTTGCCAAATTCAATTCATTTGTAAGATTATCGAAAAGAGGTGGATCGAAAATGTGGCAATGAGTATCAAGCATATAATCCTTGTTAACTGTCAGAATGCAATCAGTACTGTCCGTGAAAAGATAATATTTTTTGGATTGAACAATATTATTGTTTTCCAAACTTGATGCAAGTCAATTAAAAGGTATCTTGCAAAAAATACCGTTGACATTTATAGTTAGTTCCCGTCCCAGAATGGGGGTTATTGACTGAATGAGAAGTTTGCCTCAGATGCGCGCAGTAACTTTGCAGACATAGTTGATACTATTTCAAGAAGTTAAGACAAAGCAGGTGAGGCAAACTTCCGTCGCCAGACGATGACATCCATTTTTGGGATGGGAACTAGTTAGTTCCTGTTGTGGAATGAAAGTCCAAAGTCGAATTATTTCGCAATCGGTTTTCCGGAAAATTAAGTATTTTGGTTCAGAAACTGATTTTGTTTTGACAGCAGTTGACAAGATTTTTGCACATTTCTTTACCATCTTCAAAGAAATTTGAGCAAATTAAAATTTTACTGGATATTATCATGCCATTTATGGTATAGGAAATTCCTATTGGAGGTATTTTTTTATGATCGTTTGCACAAATTGCTATACTCAGGTAAGCGACGAGTTCAGAGAAAAATCGGAGCTTTGCCCATTTTGCTACAATATTCTTCCCGAGCCTGAGCCAGAGCCCGAACCTGAAATTGTTGAACCCCAAGATGGTATAGGCACCGCAGGAATTGGAGCTGAAGGAGCACTGGAATCTGCCATAGAAGATCCTCGCTTTCAGAAAAAGAGCAATAAAGGGGTTATAATCGGCAGTATTGCAGCTGTTATTGCTCTTTTGGCTATCGGTAGTTATATGTTCATGGGTGGCGACTCTTCTGAAGATGAAAAAAAAGGCGGGGGCAAAAAAGGTCTTGATCCTAAATTGGTTGCTTCTCTAAAAAGCTTGGATACAAAAATTCAAGACCGGATCAGTGGATTTTTCCAGAAAACATGTAAAAGTTTTCAGCAAACCGGATATGCTTTTAAAACTCAGTTGATGTTTGATGACAAAGAAAAATATACTTCATCAATTATGCCTGGTGATGGTTCAGCTACCGATAATACGGATTGGTTCAAATGTCCTGTAAAATTGGCAGATATTCGTTCCAAATCAGATATGAAAATCAAGCTTGAAGCCATCTATGTGCCACCACCGGATCTATTCTCCAAATCTACCAGATATTTAAAAGTTTTCCTTGAAGGAAAGAATGTCAAAGAATTTGAAGGCATTGAACTTTCAAAAAGACATTATATGAACACCTGGGACTTTGGAGAAAGCAAGAAGACCGGCAAAGAATTTCTCCATGTCAGTGTTGGCAGACTCTATAAAGCTCCCAAAGTTCTCAAGTCAATCAATGGTTACCATGAGGCCAGCCACACAGGCAGCAAGAAAAACAGAAAGTATTTTTTCACCATCAAAGGTGTTAAATTTTCCCAGACCAAGCAGAAGCGCTCTGAGTTTGGCACCTTTGAAGGTCAAGTCAAAGGCTGGTTTGGTACTACCTTTACCAATTACATTAAGGACTGGGGAACCGGTTGCGTCAATGACATCAATATCAGTTTCAAGAATATCAAACAAAAGATGATCAAAGCTCATGACGATTTGGAATTATTCCAGGATAATCCTCACGTCACTAAATATATGGAACTGGCTGAAGAAGGTGGCAAGCTGCTTTGTGCCACAATGCCAAAAGCGCATAAAATAATTAAACTTTATGATGAAAATAAGCCTGATGAAGCAAAAGAACTTTCCAAGAAAATGGATAAGGAATTGCAGGAAGCCAAAAAGGCTCTGCAGGATAAATTGCAGGCTCACATTCAAAAACTTGAAGAAAAATTGAACCAATCAAAATAATCATGCCAAAATATGTCTCATCTTTTTTTATTTCCTCACTAATTTTTCTAATATATTCATGTACTAACAGCAACGGGGGTGAATCAGGAAAATCCAACCCCCAAGATTCAGTTGTGGATAAAAAGCAGAAAGCTTCTTTATCAAAAAAATCATCTCCTGCAAACCAGAATAAACAAAATCAGAAGCAGACCAATCCCCTGAAACACAAACCCCAGCCTGTTAGCAAAAAAGAGTTCAAAAAGGCTCCCTATCTCAATCTGTCCCCAGAAAAAGTTGTTGAAACTGTTGGCACTTTAGGCAAAAAAACCTGGTACGGCCTTTATCTTATGAATAACAAGTTGGGATACTATAATTCTGATTGGCAGGTAGAGACCAGGGATGACAAAAAAAAGTACGTTATCAATCTTCAGAAAATGCATGTTGAGATGAAAAATCTCAAGGGGATTAAAAAGTTTGATATATTAATGAAGCTTGTTTATCAGGGTTTCGGCAAAGGTATTCTGTTAGAACATCTGATTACCCAAATTACTCCCTTTGAAAAAAAGAAATATATCCTCAAATATGTAGAACCAGGTGTTTATTCTCTGGATGTTATTTCTTCTTCGAACAATTTTAATAAAAAAGCCACTAAATATAACAAGAAAATCAAGGGAGAGCGCGGTGGACTGGGTGAAAGCGAACTGGCTCTCATCCTCAAAATTTCTCAAGGACCCAGTAACTGGAATCAGTCAAAAACTTGGAAAATGCGGAAGTTTTTCCACTCCCAGGGCAAAATTTCAGAGGAATTACTTAAAATAGACAGAGTAGGCAAAACTGTTCTTTCTGGTGTTAAAACAGATATATATTACTCAACCATGAAGAGTTTTGAACCACAGTCCAGCTATGCTGGCATTTTGAACAGCAGCGGAGTCATGATCAAAGGAGCTATTGGCAGTTTTATCATCAAAAAAGAAGATGCTGAAGTAGCTAAAAACATAGGGATAAAACAAGATATTGGTTATGGTATCATGATTGGAACCAAACTTACCGGTTTTGATCATCAAAAAACAAAAGAGCTCAAACTCCAAATTAAAGGCCCTTTTCCACAAGTAAAATTCTTCAATGATCACCGATATAATCTCAAAAAATTGGGAAAAGAAAAATTCGTATTAACCCTGAAAAAAGATAAAATACAAGGGCTTGAGTTAAATAAGAAAAAATTGCCCAACCAGTTTAAAAAATATCTGGTTGCAACTCACAGCATTGAAAGTAATAATACTATTATCAAGGAATTAGCTCGCAAGGCTGTCGGCCAGACAGAAAATCCCGTGGAACAGGTCAAAAGGCTTACGGATTTTGTTAAAAAATATGTTACTGACAAAATGTGGTATGATTTTGATTCGGCTGTTCATGTCGCTAAAGCTCGTAAAGGTGATTGTACCGAACATTCACTGCTTATGGTCGCCCTGTTGCGGTCTCTTGGTATCCCTGCCCGCAGGGTAGGTGGAGTTGGTTTCATCCAACTGGACAAGTCAGGATTTGGCTACCATATGTGGGTTCAGGTTTATCTTGGCAAATGGATAGATGTCGATCCGACTTGGGGCCAATTTCCTGCTGATCCCTCTCACATTATCATGGGTTCAGCCAATGAATTCGAATGGATTGGAGCCATCGGCAATCTGGAAATTACTCAAATCAAGTAGTTTAATAGTGAGAATTGCCCTTTTTTGAATATCTTTCTGCTGGAGTTAAAGATTATGTCTATTAAAGATGTTGAAGATTCTTTGAGATTTTTAAAAAGTTGTCGTCGAGGACACAATCGTTTCAAATATAAAACAGAATTGGACGTCAAATTTAAAAATCGGGAAGAACCTGCAATTTCTCAGAACTTGAGTCTTGGTGGCATATTTATTTTAACTTCAGATGTAAATATAAAAACCGGGGATCCGGTTGAATTGGATCTTAAAAATATTCCGGGTGTTTCCAAAACCAGGGTTAATGGAGAAATACGCTGGTTTGTACCAGAAGGAGAGAAGCTTGGCTGCGGGATCAAGTTCAAAAATCTCAACGAAGAATTGATGAATGCCATTGTTAATCTTTCAAATAATGAAGAGTTGAGAGAAATGTAAACCGGCTCTGTTTTACCCGGGTCTGTTTTTATATATTATCAGTATCTTTGCGATTCCCAGCTTTCAACCTAAAATCCGGTTTGCAGGTCTGAGTTTGAATCCATAATTATATTCCGGATTGGTTATGTTTGAACAAAAATTTGAAAACATTGAAACTTTTAGTGGGATAATTAAAGATTCTTTGGTAAGTGCAGCAGGGAGAATCGTTTCAGACAAATTTACTCTTGGGGTTTCAGGTTTGATCATAAACGAAAAATCAATGGTATATCTGCAAAAACACCGCTTCTGGAAAAATAAATCCTGGGGAATGCCCGGAGGGTTCGTCAAAGCAGGTTCATCACTCCAGGAAAATCTTCTCAGGGAAGTCAAAGAAGAGAGCAAACTTGAGATTGAAATAAACGAACTGCTTGAAATTTTATATCAAGGTAATAAAAATTTGAGTTTTGTTTTTGCCTGTACCTGCAAAAACCAGATTTATAAACTAGATAGTTTTGAAGTAATAGATGCTGGGTTTTTTCATCCGGATTACCTGCCTTCTCCCCTGTTAAAATCACACAAAGAAATAATTTTACAGAATTTTAGAAATCACTGATTCTTGTTGCGACAAAATTACTGAACAGAGCAAAGACAGAGGGGTAAATGGCGAGTTGTTCTTTGAAATGGGATTAGTATCCAAGTCAGGAAAGATGGAACTCTTTTTCACTGAAAACTTGAGCAGTGAATGCTTGTAACATGACACCCTTTTCTTTCCAGCTTTCCTGGGGAAGACCTGCTTTGAGGCAGAGGTTGTTCAGATACTCCTCTTTGTCCCAGCCCCATTCAACAGGAACCTGAGGCAACAACACCCCTCTGTGAAAACCTGCAGAAAGTTGCAGTCCATGTTTTCCTATTTCTATTTCTTCAGCCTTTATGGGTTTTAAACCTGACAAGACTGAGACTTCAATTTGTATTTCTTTCAATTCATCAGTTTGCAACTGATTAAACCTGGGATCGTCAAATGCTGCAGAAATAGCCATTTTCTGAACATTCTGATAAATTTTTTCATCATCAGAAAAATTCCCAATACATCCCCGCAGTTGACCTGATTTTTTAAGTGTGACAAAGACACCTGCTTTTTTATTTAGATTCTCAGAATCAGGTTTAACCTGAAAATCATTGCCTTCAAGTTTTTGCGCTATTGTTTTCCTTGCTATTTTAAGTAGTTCGAATTTTTCGTCGTGACTGAGTTTGCTGAAAAAACCCATAATGATAACCCTTCTTGATTTGATAGAGATAAATTTTTAATTTCAGATTATTTAACAGATCTATGGAGCCTCTTTCGAGTTTTTTTATTTTCTGTTTTAATTTTGCAATAGAGGGGGAATTGATTTCTGGCTTCCAATCCCAAATCAAATCTACCAGATGTTTGCGTTCTTTGTTGGTTGCAAAGTTATATATTTTTACCAGATCGTCAAGGTTGTTCCTGGTTGCCAACAAAGAGAAAGAATGAGTCAACTTTGTCTTGACGAAAGTCGATAAATTTAATTTGCCGGAATTTTGC
>JAQICJ010000239.1 GCA_027858615.1 Deltaproteobacteria bacterium | reverse complement strand
CGACAAAAATATATTTAAAAAGGTTGAAAACTCAATTCAAAAAGCACATTTCTTCTACAGAGTAATAATACCTGGTGGATATATTCTAGAAATTGGTCACAATTTCAATCCCAATTCTTTGAAAATGCTCATCAGAACTCTTCAGGATATTAGTCATGGTTAGTCTTCCTGACTTTGATGTTTACATAGCGGTAGGGCACACTGACATGAGAAAATCTGTAAACGGTCTTTCGATTTTGGTTCAGGAGCATCTGAAAAAGAATTTGTTTTCCGGCAGTATGTTCTGTTTTTGTAACCGAAGTAGAAACATAATCAAGATTCTGTTCTGGGATAAAAATGGTTTCGTCATCTGGTACAAGAAACTGGATAAGGATAAATTCAAATGGCCGGATTGCGAACAGGACTTGATCCAAACGGGAAGAAGAGAACTGCAATGGCTTCTGGAAGGATTAACAATCGACCAGAAAAACGCCTTTGATCGTCTGGAATATGAGCTGGTAATTTAGTCAAAAAAACAAGTAAAAAAACACAAAACATCCTTGACAAACAAGGGGGTTATGATAGTCTCTAACCATGACTGGTAAAGAGTTAGAAGCACTTTTAAAAAGGAAAATAGAACTGGAAGAAATGACAAAAAAGCTCCAGTCAGAAAATGACAAATTAGCTTCTAAAAATCAGCAGTTCATTTCCAAGAACAAGAAACTCTCCTCACAAAATAACAAACTCAAAACAAAAACTGAAATCCTGAAAGCTGCCCAAGTTAAGCACAAGAAAAAAAGTGAAGCAGTCAAAGATGGATTGGAGAAAGTAATATTTGAGTTGCAGGAGAAGTTGGAGCTCAAAGAAACTGAGTTGAATAAGCTCAGAAAAATGCTCTTTGGCAGAAAAAGTGAGAAGCTGCACAAGATATACTCCAATGTCCTTCAACTGTCCCTGTTTGAAGAAGAATCTGACTCTGAAGTCCAGAACAAACCAGAACAAGATTCCGCCACAGTAAAAGTAAACTCACATAAACGCAGGAAAAAACAAACCCACCTTCCAGATAATCTTCCTGTTAAAGAAGTTCGTATAGTCCTATCGGAAGAAAAAAAGAAATGTTCAACCTGTGAGAAGCCAATGGAAGTCATTGGTGACGTTACTTCAGAAGCTTTGGAAATATTACCTCCCAAGATAGTAAAAATAGTTTATGTCAGGGAGAGATATGGTTGTAAAAATCCAAAGTGCAGCGGAGTTGATGGGCCACAGGTTAAAACAGCACCTGTACTTCCCAGTATTCTCCCCAAATCCAAAGCTACAGAAAGCACTTTTTCCTACATAATCTCCCAAAAGTTTCTGAACGCCATGCCCCTTTATAGAATATCCAAAGATTTAAAGCGTTATGGGGTAAATATCCATCGCTCTACCATGGCAAGATGGGTAATCAAACTGGCCGAAGCCTGTCGTGGACTTTATAATCTTCTCAAAGATGAAATCAGGGGAGGTCCCCTGATTCATCTTGACGAGACAAAACTGCAAGTTCTGAAAGAAGAGGGTCGCAAAGCCGAGCAGTTGTCGTATATGTGGGTAATGTGCGGCACTTTACCAGGGAAAGAAGCAGTACTTTATCATTATTCCCCAACCCGAAGCGGTTCAGTAGTCAAAGAACTGATCGTTGATTACTCTGGAAGTATAATGACCGATAATTACGGCGGTTATAATTTTTTAGATGACAGACAAGGAATAGAACATCTAAAATGCTGGGCTCATGCCCGCCGCTACTTTCACGTAATATTGGAGAATAAAAAGAAATCCATAAACACCCCAACCACAGGTATTACAGAAAAGTTTCTGCAGTGGATTCAAAGTTTTTACCACCTGAAGAAGATGATGTCTGAAAAAGAAGGAGCTCGTCGTGAAGTAATAAAGGCGAAAATCAAAGAAGAATTTAAAGAGTATAAAAGTTATCTGAAAGATATACAAAAACGCACTCCCAATACCATAGCCTTGGGGAAGGCAATCAATTACAACCTCAAAAATTTACCAGGATTGGAAGCTGCTTTGCTTTATGATGACAAGGTTATGGATAATAATCATGCAGAGAATCTGATTCGGCCCTTTGTGGTTGGTCGCAAGAACTGGCTGTTCAGTGACAGCATAGCCGGAGCAGAAGCTACAGCGATACTCTACAGTTTATCCAGAACCGCAATGCTTCATGAAATAAATCCATTTAATTACTTCCATTATATATTTAAACAAATTCCTTTGGCAAACACATTGGAAGACTTGGAAAATTTACTCCCCTGGAACTTGAAAGAAAAAGATATAAACCCAAAAGCAAGGGAAGAAAAAACAATTATAACAATCTAGTGGAAACACAAAAAGAGGTACTTCTCGCACCGCTTACGAACATTAGTAAAGATATGTAGTCTCCCATTCTGTCCTCTTGGGTTCTCAACTGATGCCAAATTAGATAGAAATTTCCACATTACCTCATTGGATAATTCATTATTATCTTTATTAAAAATATTTTTTCTTAAACATATTGATCTGTTCTGCTGAACCTAATGTCCAGATTTTATCTTGGATCATATTTGGATCATCATGTCAATTCCTTTCTTGCGATCGACCTGGAGTTAATGCATAAAAACTTTTTGATAAGAGAAGGCGTAACCATTGGGAAACATTACTCTAGTGATCACCGGATGGAACTCATGATAATATCAAAGTTTTTAAGAATATTTTGGAATATCTAATGAAAATCTACTTGACTTATAAGTGAGAAGGAAATACCTTCATACAAGTATATATTTAGAGGAGATATTAATTTGTCATTATTAAAAGCACGGAAATCAGTATATTTAGAGAGAAGATTTGTCTCGTATGTTGCCAGTGACAAAAAGGTTGAATACTCAAAATATGGTTCTCAAAAGGACAAAAATAAACGCTTGATTCCAACAGTTATTGATGCCTGCAAAACTAGACATTATAGCAAGAGCACTCAGAAAACCTATATTTCATGGATAAAAAAAAATATCTTTTTTCATGGAGTACGCCATCCATCAGAGATGGGGGAAAAAGAGATTAACCAGTTTCTTACCCATCTGGCAGTAGACCAAAAGGTAAGTGCTTCTACTCAAAACCAGGCTCTCTCAGTTCTTCTATTTCTGTATAGGTTTGTAATAGGATGTGAAATTGGTGATTTGGGAAATGTAATTCGAGCAAAAAAGAAAACCAGTTTACCCGTTGTCTTATCGCAGGAAGAGATAAAATCTGTACTATACAATTTGGATGGGGAGATTTGGCTCCTTGTTTCTCTTCTTTATGGAACAGGCATGAGAATATCGGAGTGTCTAAAACTCAGGGTTCAAGATATTGATTTTTCAAATAATCAGATTTTCGTTCGAGATGGCAAGGGTAGAAAAGACAGAGTTACAATGCTACCGTCATCCTTAAGACAAGATCTATTGAATCATTTAGAAAGAGTAAAATATATTCATGAGCAGGATATTGAAGATGGGTGGGGATATAACCAACTGCCCTACACCCTGGAAAAAAAGTATCCCTCAGCCCCAAAAGAATGGAAATGGCAGTGGGTATTTCCACAAAACCGAAGGTGGCGAAATAAAAGCAATTTAAGCGAAGGACGTCATCATATAGATCCATCTATAATTCAAAAGAAAGTTAGAAAAGCAGTTTTTCAGGCTGGCATTAATAAGCGTGCATCATGCCAAACTTTTCGCCACTCCTTCGCTACTCATTTACTAGTAGCAGGTTACGACATAAGAACAGTACAGGAGTTGTTGGGACACAAAGACGTTAAAACAACAATGATATACACTCACGTTTTATGTAAGGGTCCACAGTCAGTAATAAGCCCAGTGGATAATATTTAGAAGAGAGGTTTAAGGATGTTTATAAGGATCCGCATAAAATCAGATAAAAATATAATTGCAACAAAATTGCATAATAATTACAGGCCATTAAATTGGTTATAACAAAAGGTATAATGGTGTTATATACGGACAAAATAAGAAATACGTCATCTTATACGGATCCGTATAATCATTGTTAGCAATAAAGGAGAAAGAAAATGGCAAATTGGACAGATGAGATGATTCAGGATGTATGGGAGAAAGGAAAGATTGTAACAAACAATGATTCGTCAAAATGGAGAAAAGATGAATGTGGTGCATGGATAGCTCGAAATAAACATGGAGATAGAGACTCTCAATATGGCTGGGAAATAGATCATATCTCTCCAGGCGGAAAGGATATCCTATCTAATTTACGACCATTGCAATGGGGAAATAATGTTGATAAAAGTGATGGTAGATTAAAATGCAATATTACATCAGACGGAACAAAAAATGTTAATAGCCGGAAATGACAAATATATTTTTAGAAGAGGAGAATATGGATAAACATAACGAGATATCAATTGCTCATATGTCAATGATTCAAGGTGTGGTCACACGTCTTGAAACCAATTCTTTTACATTAAAAGCTTTGGCAATGACGCTGGCGGTTGCCGTTTTGGCATTTTCTGGTTCAGTGAAAAATCCAAACTGGGTATATCCACTTGCTGGATGTTTTCCTGTCTTTATCTTCTGGATTATGGATGCAAAATACTTGAGAATGGGGAGATTATTTAGGCGTTTGTTCAATTCTGTTCGCCTTGGGAATATAGATGCACCATTTTCAATGGATATCAAACCTTATATGAAAGAAGAGCAAAGTGTATTCAGGATTGCTTTTTCTTGGTCGGTTTGCTGGTTTTACCTTTCGATAATAATCGCTTTTGCGGTTGTAAGTACTAATTTCTTTAAACAAGGAGGGCAATAATGGCTAGAAAATGTTTTTATAGTTTTCACTACAAACCGGACAACTGGAGAGTTTCAAAAATACGCAATATTGGAGCAGTAGAAGGTAACAAGCCTGCATCCAATAATGACTGGGAAACAATTACTGGTGGTGGCGATAAGAAAATTAAGGAATGGATTGCAACGCAAATGAAAAGCAGAACATGTACTGTAATCTTGGCAGGTTCAAATACTGCGGATCGCAAATGGATTAACCACGAGATTGTAAAATCATGGGATAACAATATGGGGGTTCTTGTAATATACATCCACAACATTACTGATCGAAACGAGAAGCAGTGTTCGAAAGGTTCAAATCCTCTTTACTATGTTACACATGGACTTACCAAAAACCGTTTATCAACAATTGCTAAGGCTTATGACCCACCAAGAACAACAAGCAAAGGTGTTTATAGTTATATTGAAGACAACATAGAAGACTGGATAGAAGAAGCCATAAAGATACGTAATGATAATTAAATTGCTAACAAAAAAATGCACCTGACTTTTATTCCGCTGCGCTCCATAAAAGCAGGTGATTTTGGCGTTAGCAAATAAAATCTAAAATCAAGGTAGGCTTGGAAAAATGTCCGCAAATAGATTTTCAATAGATGGTAACCGTATTGACTCGCTATCGGAATTCTTGAGAGCTGAAACCGACAAACACTTTAGCGACATCCTCTATTATCCTCAAGAGTTCATGAATTCAGAAGATAAGCCACTAGTTTTCAGCGAGAATAAATTTCATAGTGTTTCATTTAAAGACACTATGATAAAAAATATAAGATTCATTGACTGTGAGTTTAAAAATTGCCTGCTCATAGGTGCAAAGGCGGTAGATTGTGAATTCATTGATTGTACATTCGTTGATACAAACACTTCGAAAATGAAACTCTCCAACTGCTTAATTGATCCTCTATCTTTTGAAAATAATTTTGATCTTAAAGATGATGCAAATATTGCGATCGATCTATACCACTCGCTATATAGAAATTCATCAGAAACACACCAACCTAAGTATGCATTGACAAGTCTTTACAGGATGAAAAAGGCAGAGAGTAAGTATTTGGACTCAAAATTTAGGCGTAAACGTATAAATTCAAAACAGTACTATAACGAAAAAATAACACATTTAGCTCATGATTTTGTATCGGGATATGGATTGAAGTTGTCAAATGTTGCCCGTTTATTGCTTATAGCCATTGGAGTATTCTCTGTTCTCAATTACCTTCTTTCATCCTGTATCTTTACCAAAGATGCTGGAATCAATACATTCTTAGATTCCATCTACTTTACTTGTGTAACTATTACTACTCTAGGCTACGGTGACATGACTCCTGCTACACAATTCGGACGTGTTTTTGTTATCTTTCAGACGTTAGCTGGTTTTGGAGTGATTTCGATATTCCTTGCTGGTGTAGCAAGTAGAGCGTTGAGGTCTAACTAATTATGTACTCTATTGCAAAGTTTGGCTCAAGCACAATGCAGGAAAATGATATATACAGTGATTCTGACCTACTTATTGTGTGTCCAGTGGATTATAGAAACAAGCTATACAATAAATATACTGACCAAGGGTTTAGTGTAACCCTTTTAAGCAAGTCACAGCTTGAGTATATGCAAAAAAAGAATTCTCTCTTTATACAGCACTTAAAACGAGACGCAAAAATAATTACTGATGACAATAGTAAGCTTCGACGATTCTTGGATGGTTGCGCTTTTACCCCTCCAGATGAGGCCGAAATCTTGCGGTGTGAAAATACCATTCAATATATCGCCTCGTTACCAAATACTTTGAGCACGAGTGCTTGGAAAGCAGACTTTTTGTACTGTATTTCTAGAGATTATTTGGTTAAAAAACTCGCTATGGAAAATATTCTAGCGTTTGGCTTCAAGGATGTTTGTAGTTACTCAGTAGAGAAGTTCAGTATTAGAAAAAATGAACTTCTTGAACTTTCGAAGCTTAGAAAAGCCAAGGCTGCTTACCGAAATACTTTTGGCTGTAATTTTGATATAAGTGAGATTAATTATAAATGGCTTGTCTCTCTGGGTAATGCCTTTTGTATTAATGTTGAAATAGACAACCACTTGGATTTTGATTTTATTGTGAGGAGGTCATTTAATTCAACCTACGAAAAGCTTAGGACTCTCGAGCTTCTATATTTAGTCGCTCGATCTACAGGGTATTTTCACCCTGATCACAAATTCATTACTAATTTTATTTGTAATCCAAACTTGTACGGGTCATCTCGGAAATGCAACGACGATACAATTAGTAAATATATGATAGATATTCACTCAGTAATTGCTAACGCCGCCATGCACCGGACAGCTTCTCCGTTGCGCTTCGCTTCACTTCAAAGCTTCCGGTGATGGCGGCGTTGGGCCATAGGACGTACACGGAGAACTATATGAAAGATGGAAAGTCGGTAGATGAACAAATTATTGAAATATATAAGAATTTGGTTGCCGCAAAAAACCCTGGCGTGGTGTCCGGGTGGCCGATTCTGACAGGGCATAACATCAAATTCGGTTCTTTCAGTGGGTGGACCATTATTGTCTTTGAACATACTGGTAATCCCGTTATGAAAACCAGCAGTGGAATTGGAGAAATTTCCTCTGCAATAATCGGATATCCCTCTCTGTCAGAATAATTGTCGCCACAATATAATCGCAAGAAATTTATGTCAGAATTGAACCAAATATTATCCAGTTATTCATTATCAACTTTTTATATCTATTCCCTGTGATATTTTATTCGAGCACATTTCTCGTGAATGTAAGTATCAGTTTCTCTATCATAAAGTAGATTTGCTTTTTTGGAAATTTCTCTGCAATAAAAACACATTGCTTTTTCTTCTATATTTTCATTTATTTTCCTATATTTTCTATCTTTAAAATCTGTGACATCTTCTTTTGTTAAAATTTCAGAATTACCACTTTTGGTTTGATTTAACATCCTTAATTCTTTCAGAATTTTTTTTTCGATTTTTAGACGTTCATTAATTTTCCAATACCAACAATTTACTTCTCTTAACAAAAAGTAAAATAAGACTATTAATATCAATGTTATATAAAATTCTTCCATTTTTCCCTTTCATTTTTCATCAGCTTAAAAGAAATTTCATCGACTGTAAATCATAACCAGGGTTAACCTGCACTGAATTCAATTCTTTAAAATGTTTTCACCTATATTTTTAAAATTCCACGGTATATCTGCAATTCAACTTCAGACCTGGTTGAAAATTCCTGTTCTGGATTTAAATTTAAAACA